>NZ_JBBNLR010000039.1:0-4164 GCF_040092375.1 Collinsella sp. CLA-ER-H5 | reverse complement strand
GGCTCTGTTAGACCATAATTGACATATAGGTGATGCCACCGTGGTATAATGGAATTGTTAACCACGGCATTGGAGCAGATATGAACGCCGAGGATCTGGTCATCACCCTCAAGAAGAATATGGCGAAGTTAAGCAAGTCCGAGCGCCGTCGCGCAATCGAGTCGGTACGCGACGTCATCCGTGCCGCCATGTTCGACGATGCAGCGGGAACTGGCTACGAAATCCAGCGTTGCCCACGTTGCGGTTCGGTCGCTATCGTTAAAAAGGGCAAGTCCAGGAACGGTGAACAGCGCTACCTCTGCCGCGACTGCGGCAGGACGTTTTCAGGCTCCACCGACCGGATACTCGGCACGAGCAAGCTGCCCCGCGAAACCTGGATGGCCTATGCCGAATGCTTCGTCCTCATGCTCCCCCTCCGCGAGTGCGCTGATCGTTGCGGTGTCTGCCTCAAGACCGCCTATACCATGCGCCACAGGCTCATCGAGTGCCTGAAGGAATATTCGCCCACGTTCCATGTGGGGCAGGGGCAGGCCTGCGAACTCGACGAGACATACTTCCCCGAGTCCTTCAAGGGTAACCATTCAAAGGGCTCCTTCACCCTGCCGAGAAAGGCTCGCCACCGCGGCAAACAAGTCCACAAGCGCGGCCTCTCCCGCGAGCAGATCTGCGTCATGACAGGCATCAGCGACACGAACGCCACCTTCTTTGAGGTCTCGGGGCGCGGCGTGGTCTCGCGCAAGCGTGCGGCGGAAGCCCTTCGCGACCGTATCGGCGCGGGCGCGGTCGTTGCCACGGACAAGGCGACCGCATACATCGATGTACTGTGCGACCTGAAGGTCGCCTCGCATGAGTCCTATGACTCCAAGGACCGCTCGGAGGGCACCATCAACCGCATCAACACCGTCCATTCGCTCCTCGACTCGTTCATGGCGCGCTTCAAGGGAGTGTCCACCAAGCACTTGCGCGCCTACCTCGACTGGTTCCGCTGGTGCCGCACCTTCATGGCGACCGACTCCCGGACGGCTGAGTCCACGGTCGCACGTCAGCTCGCCAACGGCACCTGCGCTACCCGCATCCGTGACATGTTCAACGTCCTGCCGCCCTATATGGACTACTGGGTCACGAGGGCGGCATAGTCCGTTAAAATGGTGGCACCGTGGTATACACGAGAGATAGGAGCCGCCATGCCGTCGAACATACCAGCAACCACCATCAGGATCGAGCCGGAGGTAAAGAGGGAAGCGACCGCCATCCTCGACGAACTTGGTCTCTCCATGTCCACAGCGATGAATATGTTCCTCCGCGCGGTGATCCGCGAGGGCGGCATGCCGTTCGAGATGAAGGTAAATAAACCTAATGAATAATAAGGCGAAAAAAGCAATCTGCAGAAAAGAAGATTTGGGAAATGAAGCATCTGTTGAGCAGTTTTTTGTAGATAGGCTTCTCAAGCGCTTGGGCTGGTCAGACAGTCAAATTAAAACAAAGGAAAGCATTTCGGAACTCAGCATAAACTTGGGCCGAAAGAAGATACCTTATAAACCCGATTACGCTCTTTCGTATAGAAGAAAGGTGCGTTTTGTCATTGATGCCAAATCAACAAAGGAAAACCTAGATGATTGGGTCGGACAGTGCTCTAGCTATTGCCTTCTAATCAACCAAGGCTATAAGGACAATCCAGTCCAATACTTCGTTATAACGAACGGCTTGAAAACTATGCTGTACAGATGGGATAGTCGAAATCCCGTTCTCACATTATCTCTATCTGATATGAATAAAGGCTCCAAAGCCTTCGACGCCTTTGCAGAATACCTGTCACCGCAGTCTTTTAACGCGACTCATCCTGCTGGGCTCTCGAGCGAAACAGAGGAAGAACGCATCGTACTGAAGCAAATCGGACCTTCCGCGGTAAATAAACTATTCGGAAGTGCGCATTCCTATATCTATAAGCACGAACATCTCAGCTATGGAGCCGCTTTCACTGAATTTGTGAAGGTGATTTTCCTAAAAATGACCTCCGATAAAGAAGCGCATGAATGTAGCGAAGGATACGAAACGGATGAAGGCTACTCTGTACCTGTTTCACGAGCTAAATTTTCATCACAATGGATAAAAAAGGCCGAGGAAACGACTCCGAATCCCGTCAACACGATCCTCTTCGCTAAACTGGTAAAGAACTTCGAGGATCTGATCGCTCAAAAAAAGAAGAAGCGCATTTTTGAACCTAACGAGAAGATACGGTTGTCCGCCGGAACAATCAAAGAACTTGTTAAGCGATTTGAAGAAGTCGATCTCCATCTCATCGAAGACGACCTCAATGGCCGCATGTTCGAAACGTTTCTGAACGCAACTTTAAGAGGCAAATCACTCGGGCAGTATTTTACGCCGAGGAGTATTGTTGATATCGCTGTTGGCCTCTCAGACCTGCATGTCGGTAGAAGCATCTCTGATTGCTCACAAATAATAGATGCATGTTGCGGCTCTGGTGGGTTCCTTATCGGAGCCCTAAATGGCATGTGGGAAAAAGTCGATTCCAATGCTTCTCTTTCTATGAAAGAGAAGCAGGAGATCAAGAAAAACATTGCTGAAAATTGCATATGGGGCATCGATGTAGCTAGGGATCCAGCTTTAGCACGCATTGCTCGTATGAATATGTTCCTTCATGGAGACGGTGGGAGCAAAATCTTCCAGTTAGATTCCCTAGATAAGAATATCACCGTAGAAGAAGACGCGGATTCGCTCGAACTTAGAAGCGAGAAAAAGGAGTTTCGAGATGCAATTTCCGGGCGTAACGGCTATTTCGATTTGGCGCTAACCAATCCACCGTTTGCTGCGGAGTATAAATGCTCCGAACCGTCTGATTTAGCCCTTCTCAAAGATTACTCCATCGCTCATCGTCCAGATGGGAATGGAATCTCGAGCTTGCGCGGGACCGTACGTTCAAGCGTTCTATTTATTGAGCGTTACTACGACATTCTAAAACCTGGCGGTTCTTTAATAACCGTGCTAGATGATGGAATACTTGGAGGTGAAGACACTTCTTACGTTAGGGATTGGATTAGAAGTCATTTCATCGTCAAGGCGGTAATATCGCTTCCCGGTGACGCATTCCAGCGCTCTCAGGCAAGAGTCAAGACATCACTGCTCTTCTTGCAAAAGAAGATCGATGCTGCCCAAGAACAGCCTCGAATTTATATGCGGTATTGTTCGTATGTGGGGCTAGATAGCCCCAACAGGGAGCGAGTTCTTCCGTCTGATGCAATTACAGCACAAAAGGCGAAAGAGGAAATCACTGATATCGTTGATGGATATAAAGCATTTTTAGACGGCGATCCTGAAATTGCTCGACTTTATTCAGTTGATCCAAAACGCATAGAAAACCGAATGGATGTTAAGGCGACTCTTCTCGTTGCGGGCAGAAACGTTGAAAAATGGAGCGAACGGGGTTTTAAGGTCCGCGCCGCCAAAGACATCGCTGAACCCATTTGGGCTTCCGGTGCTGCCTGTGAAGACCGAGTGGGTGACCTCTTCTGTACCAGAGGGGATAACAAGAGAAAGAAAGTTACCTTTGCAGTGGTTAAGTATGACGGAACGATTGCTGCGGGTGATGAATCTTACGCTGAGGATGTTAGCTATGAGTCGCTTTTTAAGTTAAAAAAGGACGACGTCGTTCTAAGTAACATCAACGCTGTTAATGGCGCTGTTGCCGTTGTTGATTCGAAAACAGCCGGTTTATACGTATCTTCTGAATATACCGTTATTCAGCCAAAAGACCCGTTGACTGTTTATACGCTATGGTCGCTAATCAGATCTGATACCGCCCGCTCAGATTTGATATTGCTTTCTACAGGTATTGGAAGGACGCGAATTTCTTGGGACGTTCTTAGCGAGCTGAAACTGCCGGTTCCCAATCTAAAATCGATTCAGGTTATTCAAGAAAGAATGGAAGAACTAGCGGAAACCCGAAAGAAGGAGGCGGCGCTTCTTGAAGAGGTTAGCCAACTGGTTAACATTGATATCTGTAATTCAGACGAGCGTGCTTTGTCAGTTTTGACCGCATTCAAACCACCGAAATAGACTAATGCCCGGGAACAAATCGAATTGCTCCCGGGCATTATCGTCCTAGCTCGAAAAAGTGCTAAATGTCAATTCTGGTCTAACAGAGCC
>NZ_JBBNLR010000038.1:0-5042 GCF_040092375.1 Collinsella sp. CLA-ER-H5 | reverse complement strand
GCCTCCCAACCTCGTTGCGGCGCGGCTGCGCCTATGGCACTTCAACATCATTGTCGCAGCCCCGACCCGCGGTCACGAGCGGGGGCTCCTATCTTTTTAGTGCCCTCGGATTGGGTCATAGTGTCTGTCGTTGCCAAAACATCGGCGTTGCCTTGGTCCGGACTAGTCGTTGGGTAGTCATTGGGGACGTTTTTAAACGACTAGTCAAACAAGAACCTCCCCAATGACTACCCACAAAGCGAGAGTGGATGTCGTCATTTTGCGGCACTTGGGGACGTTCCTTTTGTGCCGGCAGTTTGGGACACTCCTTGCGTTAAGAGGCTGGCGTGCGTCAACCTGTTCTCATTGCAGCAAAAAAATCGCCCCGTTCTTGGTTGAGGACGGGGCGATTCGTCTTTTGGACTTGTGCAGCCAGGCTTATGCAAAGCGGGCGGCCAGGCTTATGCAAAGCGGGCGACGAGCTCCTGGAGCACGTCGGTCATCTTGACGAGCGAGCTGACCGGGACGAACTCGTTGACGCCGTGGTAGCAATAGCCGCCGGTGGAAAGGTTGGGGCAGGGCAGACCGCGGAACGACAGCTGGGCGCCGTCGGTGCCGCCACGAATCGGCAGCACTTGGGACGCAACGCCGCAGGCAAGGTAGGCTTCCTTGGCAACATCAATAAGCTCGGGATAGTCACGAACGATCTCGGCCATATTTCGATACTGCTGCTTAATCTCGACCGTCACGCGCTCCTCACCCAGACGCTGGTTGAGCATCGAGGCGGCAGCATCAATAAGGTCGAGTTTCTGCTGGAACTTGGCGGCGTCATGGTCGCGGACGATATAGCGCGCTGTGGCGTGATCGACGGTCGCAGATACGCCCTCAAGGTGATAAAAGCCCTCGTAGCCTTCCGTATACTCCGGGCGCTGCACGTAGGGGAGCAACGCGTTGAAGTCGCAGAACAGATTTCCTGCGTTGACCATGCGGCCCTTGGCGTCGCCTGGGTGGATGGACTGGCCCTCAAAGCGGACGGTCGCCTCGGCGGCGTTAAAGCACTCCCACTCCAGTTCGCCGATGGGGCCGCCGTCGACCGTGTAGGCGTACTTGCAGCCAAAGGTATCGATATCCAACAGCTCGGCTCCGTGGCCGATCTCCTCGTCAGGGCAGAAGCAAATGCCGAGTGCGGGATGGGGCAGAGAAGGGTCCTGAGCGATACGCGCGACAAGCGACATGATCTCAGCGACGCCCGCCTTGTCGTCTGCGCCCAGCAGCGTGGTGCCATCGCTGCAGACCAAGTCCTCACCCGCGAGGTCATTCAGGGCGGGAAGCTTGGCGGTGCTCATGGCAACGGGCTTACCGTCAACCGTGCCGCAGACCAGGTCGCCGCCTTCGTAGTGTACGATGTGCGGCTTCACGCCGGCGCCCGGTGCAACTTCGGTGGTGTCGAGATGGGCAATCAGGCCCAGGGCGGGCTTGTCCTCAGCGCCCGCACTTGCGGGGATATGCGCGCAGACATAGGCGTGCTCGGTCACGTGGGCATCTTCCGCACCAAGCTCGCGCAGCTCTTCAGCCAGCACGTTGGCAAGGTCAAACTGAACGGCGCTCGAGGGTACCTGGTCGCAGTTTGCATCCTCGGACTGCGTGTTGATCTGGACGTAGCGCAAAAAGCGCTCGAGGACATCGGGGTTCGTGGTGGTGTTTTCCATAAAGACCGCTCCAATCTTGGTCGTCGTGTGCAACAAGAACTCTAGCACGGTATGCCACGGCATACCGCGACGCTTGGATGGGGTAGAATCAGCCAATGAATGCAGAAGGGACGGAAGATCATGGATACGACAAATAGCTCGCGCGAACTACATCTGACGGTGGCGAACGAAGACTACTTGGAGTGCATGGTTCGCATTGAAAGCGAAGAGGGGGAAACCAACGGCGTGCGATCGGTCGACATCGCGCAGCGCCTTGGCGTCTCCAAGGCATCGGTCAATAAAGCGGTTTCGGCGCTCAAAGCATCCGAACTTGTCGAGCAATCGCACTACGGCAAGGTAGTCCTGACCGATCGCGGCCGCGAGGTTGGTACGGCTATCTGGTACCGTCATCGCCTCATCCGCACGTTTTTGGTTCAGGAGCTCGGTGTCGAATTTGAGCGAGCCGATTCCGAGGCCTGCATGATGGAGCATGCGCTATCCGAGGACACGATGAACCGCTGGCTCGCCTATCTCGAAAAGCAGGGAATCAGCGTCGAGGAATAGCGGGATATATATGGATACGAGTTATTACAACCGCTTTGGTGCCGAGGAACTTACGCGCCGCTTGTCGAGCGAGACCTTGTTGGCGCAGGGCCCCATGGGCAGTGTTCTGTTGAGTGAGTACGATGCCGCCGACATTCCACCGGCGTTTTGGAATCTGGCAGAGCCGCAGACCGTTTCTCGTATCCATCGCTTGTATGTCGCCGCCGGCGCGCAGGTGCTCATTACCAACACCTTTCAGGCATCGAGCTATGCCCTCAAGCACGATCAGATTGCGCCGTCCGTGGCGGAGGTCAATCGCGGGGCCGTCGACGATGCCCGCCAGGCGCACCCTCAGCTGCTACTGGGCTCGATGGGTCCGATCGGTATTGAGTGGTTTGCCGAGGACTCTGCCGAGTTTCGTGAGATCCGAGGCATTGCGCGCGAACAGGCGCACGCCTTACTCAATGCTGGTGTTGATGGTCTGCTGATCGAGACGGTGACGTCTATCCGTAATTTGCAGCCCATGCTTGCCGGCGCTCGAGATGCCGCTGACGGCATGCCTGTCCTGGTGAGTTTTGTCGTTGATGACAAAGGCGACCTGTTGGGCGATGGCCTCAACATCGAGGCAGCCGTTTTGTACGCCGAAAAACACGGCGCAAACTCGGTTGGTGTTAATTGCTGTTCGCTTGCGGCCGCGAACGCGGCGGTGCCCAGGATGGTTGCATCGGCGACTACTCCCGTCACGGTGCGTCCCAACGTGGGCGATCCGGTCCAGACTCAGGATGGCCCCGTATGGCACGAGAACCCCGAAGCTTTCGCGCGCGCATGCATCGAATGGAGACATGCCGGTGCCGCAATGGTGGGCAGTTGCTGTGGAACCACGGCAATCACTACGGCAGCGATGGCCGAGGCGCTCGATATATAAAGGGCAAAACCGCTCCATACGGGGCGGTTTTTTTATTGCCTGCATGTCCTCGGCAGCATTTGCCCAAATGGTGAATGCTGGTGCCGGCAGGTTGCCGAGTGTGTATCGCGGGTATACCTCATGCGTACCATGATCCAAACACTGTGAGGTGTCTGCGCGTGTGCGCGATAATTCATTTTGGAACTGACGGTTGGCGCGCTCGCGTCGATGAGGACTTCACTGCCGATAACGTTGCCCGTATCGCCGATGCCGTCGGCGAGTTGTGGCAAAAGACCAATCCGGGCAAAACGGTATATATAGGGTTCGACACTCGGCCCCTGGCGCGCGAGTTCGCTGAGCTTGCGGCGGGTGTGCTAGCAGCGCACGGGCTAGACGCCGTGCTCGCTTCGCGACCTGTTCCGACCCCTGCCCTTACGTGGGCGGCGGCTTATGACGGTGAGGCGTGCGGCGCGCTCATGGTGACGGGGTCCCATCATCCGCAGGGTTATCTGTGTCTCAAGATTCGCATGGGTGACGGCTCGACCGCCAACCAGGATGTCATCGAAGAGCTCGAAGAGACCATGGCTCCCGAGCCAATGGGGATCGAGGGGCAATATCGCACCGCGGATATCATTCCTGACTATATGCAAGCGGTGGCATCATTTGTCGATGCCGAAGCCATCCGCGCCGCGCACCTGCGCGTGGTTGTCGATCCCATGGGCGGCGCAGCCCAGGGCTATCTAGCCGACTTGCTGCGCGAGCTTGGCGTTGAGGTGCACGAGATTCACGCCGGGCAGGCGCCTGACCAAGAAGATATCTGCCCCGACCCCGTTGAGCCGTGGGTGGACGCTTGCGAGCATACGGTTATCGAGGACGGAGCTTGCGCTGGCCTGGTGACCGACGGCGACGCCGACCGTATCGGCGCGGTTGACGAGCGCGGCAGATATATACATCCGCATCAGATCATGGCGCTCGTTTTGGGCGACTTGGTTCAATTTCGTAATTTGGAGGGGCGCGTCGTCGTCAATCTTTCATGCTCGACGCTCGTGCGTCGCATTGCCGAGGCGCTTGGCTGCCGCGTGACCGTCAAACCAGTCGGTTTCAAATATATAGCGGCGGAGATGAAGAAGGGCGGCGTCCTCATAGGCGGCGAAGAAGCCGGTGGTATCGGCATCGCCGCGCATATGCCCGAGCGCGATGGAATCCTCGCCTGTCTGATTCTGTGTGAGCTTATGGCAAAGACGGACGCGCCTTTGGGCGTTCTGGTCGACCAACTCGAGGACAGATTTGGTAAGACGAGTTACGGTCGACGCGATTTGCGCCTTGAGGCCGAAGATGCCGAAACGTTACGAACCCTGCTGCCGGGCGTAAACCCCAAGTCGATTTGTGGCAAGGTACCGCAAAACGTTAGTCATATGGATGGCTTGCGTTTAGCATTCGAGGATGATACGTGGCTGCTGGTCCGTCCTAGCGGGACCGAACCAGTGGTGCGCGTCTACGCCGAGGGGTTCTCGGTGGAAGAACGTGATGAGTTGCTCGATGCTGGCTGTGCTTTAGCTAGGGGAACGTATCCGCTTTAACCATGAGGCTGCCTTATATAAAGAGATGCTCGGCGAGCGGTAGTTAACGGCTGGCAAACGTTAGTCGGATCCCAAATTGTGTAGGAAATGTGTACGCCCAGATTCCCGCCCCCGGCGCCCCTCGGGTCTGGCAATATATCTCCTTGCCGCGCGGCCCGGTCGGACCGGATCAGCCGCCAGGCGTGCACCTTGAGAACCGGATACTGCGAGGATGGACACTTACTTCAGTGTCGCATCCGGGCAGACATCGAACCATTTGAAATGGTCTAACTTGGATTTGTTTTTCGCAAGGCCGCCGAGAGGCGGCCCCGAGAAATTCCTTTTCCTATACTAAAACCATATGAATCG
>NZ_JBBNLR010000037.1:0-6762 GCF_040092375.1 Collinsella sp. CLA-ER-H5 | reverse complement strand
CCATTGGAACACGAGAAGGAGGCAGGTTAAACTGAAGGGACTGACCCCGGAGGAATTCCGGAATCAGTCCCTATGTGCGGCGTAGGCCGCTTATTAGCCCGTCCAAGAATTGGGGCGCAGTTCAATATGGTTGCCATGGGGCCCGTTTTTTCAACTGGACGTCCTAGCTCGAGAACGTCACCTCTCCGCCACCCTGGAGCTGGTCCTCGGGCACCTGCTTGGCGTCGGGCGGCATCTGCCCGGAGTCGGGGACGCCTCCGACGGACTGGGAGTCGGTCACCTGGCCGCCGTCCGACCCCGCAGCGCCCCGGCTTGTGATGAACCAGCCCGCAGCGATGCCGCCCGCGACCAGCGCCTGTTTGCATTTGAGCCCTGTCGAAACCGTGGACACCTGATAATTTGGACGGCAGAGGAACCTGCCCCGTAGGAGGGTGTGGCCATGGGAGCCGAGCCTGGGACCAAGTACGAGTAGTTCCCCAAGGACTACCGGGACGAGACGGCCGACTACGTCATCGCGGCGGGGCGGCCCGTCAGGGAGGTCGCCCGAGAGCTCGGCATGGCGGGGAGCACCCTGGGCGACTGGGTGAGGAGGAGGCGCGAGCTCTCCGGCGGCGGGCCCGCGGCCGCCCCGCCGTCCTCGCCAGCATGTGCCTCATGATGGGTGCGATCGGCTTCTCCGTCTACGACGACCAGAACGGATGGGGCTCTTATCGCCTCACCCTTCCCGTCTCGAAGCGCGACGTCGTCCTGAGCCGCTATGCCGCCATCGCGACGCTCGGCCTCATCGGCTCGGCGGTCGGCTTCGCCGTATCGCTTGCGGTCATGGGACTCGCGTCCGCCGTGGAGCTGCCGGGAGGCCTCTCCGAGTTCCTCGCGTTCAGCGGGGAGAGGGTCGCCGGCATGGCCTTCGCCACCGCAGTCTGCGTCCTGATCGGCTCCGCCGTCGCGTCCGTCGTGACGCCGGTGTACTTCAAGCTCGGCCAGACCAAGGCGACCCAGTTTCTGCCAACCGTCACCGTCGGCCTGTTCGTGGTCACCCCCATGCTTCTCGGGAACTCGGGGATTCTCGAAGGCGGCGCGTTCGGGCTCGTGACGGACTTTCTCACGTTCGTCGAGACCCCCGCTGGACTTGCGGCCTCGATGGCGGCGCTGCTCGCGGCCTCGCTTCTGATGCTGGCCGCCTCCGCCGTCGTCTCTCTCGGGCTGTACGGAAGGCGCGAGCTGTAGGCCGAGCCGTCAACCGACGCCCCGGCGCGGACCCGCTTTGCCACGATGCGGGAGCCGCCCCGGCGGCGTGCGGCTGACGATATGTCGATGATTGTGGCCTACATTCGGGCAGAAGGATGCGATTCGGCGGATTAAGGCCAGTTGGAAGAGGGGAGGGGCGTGGGCCGGAAGGGCGCGTCGCCCGTGCTGCTTTGCGTCGAATCCGGAACGGGCGGGGGAGACGCACCGATCTCCCTTTCCAGCCCGACGGACGATGTGCGGGACGGGACGATACTCGATGCCTCGTGGACAACAAGCGTTTCTGAGTTCAGATTCACTGATTTTTAGTGCGCAAAAGCGCTCTTTATTGACGGTCGCGCTCTCCTTTAGCGCGGTGAACGTTTATTGGACGGGGCGAGGGCATGCGCGGCGAGGAGCTTTTCACGCTCGAGGCGGCGGCATACGTGTTCCTGCAGGAGGCCTGCCGCGGCCGTCTGGCGGCGGAGGGCGCCATGCGGGTCCTGTCCAGGTGCGTGCTGGACACTTGCGTCGCTCAGCTCCAGCCTTTGAGCAACCAGTCCACCAGGTTCTCGATGCGCACGCCTTGCTCGGTGGTGCCGAGCCGCAGGCGATCGGTGGTGAGCACCAGCTTGGGGAAGGCATCGTTTACGAGGGAAAAAGGCGCCAGTTCGCGCTCGTATGTCTCGGGGCTTGCAAGCGTTTCGGTCACCTGGATGTAGAGGCGCTCGTCGTGCTTGTCGGCCACGAAGTCTACCTCGCCTTTAAGCAGTGCGCCCACGGTCACGTTGTAGCCACGGCGCACGAGCTCGTTGAATACCACGCACTCGAGCTGAGCGCCCAGGCCCTTTGGGGCATAGTTGCTAGCTAGATTGCGCAAGCCGGTGTCGATGGGATAGAACTTGCGCTGGGGTCTAAGCACCTGCTTGCCGGCGATGCCGTTCTGTTCGCATTCGCTCAGGATGTAGGCGCTTTCGAGGGCTTTGAGGTAGTTCTCGACCGTCTTGTCGCGGCGCTCCTCATCAGGGCCATCGGCAAGCAGCTCATTTGCGTGCACGTGAACCACGGCCTTATGCGCAAGGGCGAGAGCGAGCAGGTCGTCGACGTCTTTAAGAACCAGATGGATGCGAATCTGGTCTACGTGGACGCGACCGACCGCTTCCTCGACAAGCTCGTCGACGTCGCCGAGCCCGAGGCCAAGCGTAAGATTATCGGCGCCGAGTTCATTCGCGTGTTTGAGGAAGAGGCCCGAAAGGTGGGCGATGAGGTCAGCTTCCTCGCTCAGGGCACCATCTATCCCGACATCCTGGAGTCGCAGGACGGCGTGAAGGCCCATCACAACGTGGGCGGTCTGCCCGAGGACCTGCAGTTTGAGCTCTGCGAGCCCGTTAAGCTGCTGTACAAGGACGAGGTGCGCGTCGTGGGCCGCGAACTCGGTCTGCCCGAGAACATGGTTGAGCGCCAGCCGTTCCCCGGCCCCGGCCTGGGTGTCCATTGCCTCGGTGCCATCACCCGCGACCGTCTTGAGGCGCTGCGCGAGGCCGACGCCATCGTGCGTGAGGAGATCGACAAGGCCGGTCTTACCATTTGGCAGTACTTCGCCGTTGTGCCCGACTTCCGCGCCACTGGCGTGCGCGAGGGCAAGCGCGCCTACGACTGGCCCTGCATCATCCGCTGCATCAGCACCGTCGATGTCATGACCGCCGAGGTGCCCGAGCTTGACTGGGCGCTGCTCAAGCGCATCACCGCCCGCGTTACCGCCGAGGTCCCCGGTATCTGCCGCGTTTGCTACGACCTGACCCCCAAGCCCGTCGGCACGGTGGAGTGGGAGTAAACCCCCAGTTCAGAGGCACTTTTTATATTAGTTTGCTCCTTTGAACTTCTTTGTAAATAGGTGTACTTTTCTGACACGATTTTTTAAACGCATTGGGATTTCTCTCACTTTGCAAAGAGGCGATTCAATGGCTTAGCGATGCATCGCTAAGCCATTTTCGCTTGTTGGTGTTGCAATTCGTCTCCTTGTGTTGCTTTAGTTAATCATACTTGCCCACAGTTGATACATTCGTTTCCTAGAATTACTCGCTGGCAGAATTTCAGGTGGTTTGTGGGCGATGATGCATTATCCCAGCTTGTTCGTGGTTCAAACCTATTTTCAACACGCGCGCTATAATTCAATACGCGTGCTATAATTCAATACGCGTGCTATAATTTGAATATCATTCAATCAGCGGAGCCTTTGCCATGCGACGCTTCGAGTTAGGTTAGATGAAGAACTAGCGATGCCCGCTAAGGGTCCCAAACGACCATTTTGTACGCTCGACCGCGCGTTAGGGTTCCGCGTCGCTTCAGTATCTTCTCGTCTTGATTCCACACCTCGCGTGCCTAACCCCTGCGCGGTCTCCTTTCGAAGGAGCTCGCCATGCAGTTGAATCTCACAAACATTAGTTACACCTATCCTGGTGCGGTCTCTCCCGCTGTAAGGGATGTCGGCGTCACGTTTTCCTCAGGATGGACTGCCGTGATCGGTGACAACGGATGCGGGAAGAGCACGCTAGCGAGAATCGCCACGCGCCTTATCGAGCCCGATTCCGGAACGGTGGGCTCGAAGCTGTTCTCCGTGTACTGCCAGCAGGATTCTTCGCTCGAACCTGGGAACCTCATAGACTTCGCGTCAGACTGGAACCAAGAAGCGCAGCGCGCAAAGGCGCTTCTGCATATCGGAGACGATTGGCCCTGGCGCTACGACACGCTCTCAGGCGGCCAGCAGAAACGACTCCAGATCGCATGCGCGCTCTATGCTCGCCCCGACGTGCTTGTCATGGATGAGCCGACGAACGATCTTGATGCCCCGACGCGTGAAATCGTGAGCGAGGCGCTAGCCTCATTCGATGGAGTCGGCATCCTCATCTCCCATGACAGGGAATTGCTCGATGGCCTCGTCGATCAGAGCCTCCTGTGCGACGGCGCACGCTGGATCATGCGCCCGGGCGGTTATTCGAAGGCGAGCGATCAGGCGGCAAGCGAACGTGCCACCGCGCTGCGCGACCGAGAGAAGGCTATGCGCGAAGTGAAGCGGCTGAAGGCGGAGGCGCAGCGCAGGAGCGAGGAGGCGGCACGTCAGAAGGGCAAGCGCAGCAAGCGCGGTCTGGACAAGAGAGATAGCGACGGGCGCGCGCGGATCGGGCGCGCCATAGTCTCTGGGAAGGACGGTGTAGCCGGTAAACTATCAGCCGCCATGGATGAACGTCTTGCGAGGGCGGAGTCGACGCTATCGGAGAACTCTGTGCCGAAGCGCTACGACCACTGCATTAGCGATTTCGGAGAAGCCGCCAGATCGAGTATCGTTGCGCGCGTTGGTCCTACTCGGCTCTTAGCGGGCGAGTTCTGCTTGAATGTGCCTCAGCTCTGGGTCTCTCCAACAGACCATGTGGTGTTGACCGGAGCAAATGGGACGGGCAAGAGTCTATTGGTGCGTGCCATCATCGATTCCGTCCCCGAGAATATAAAGGTTGCCTATGTTCCTCAGGTTGTTGCGTCGGTCGAGCGAGAGCGTGCCCTTGAGCAGCTGCGCAAGCATACGCAAGAGAAAAAGGGGCGTATCCTGTCCATCGTGGCACGCCTGAACTCCGACCCCGATAGACTGCTCGATGGCGACGACCTGAGCCCCGGTGAGCTCCGAAAGCTGATGCTCGCGGAGAAGCTGGTTGCGGAACCCAACTTCCTCGTGCTCGACGAGCCGACCAATCACCTCGATATCGGCTCGATAGAGGCATTGCAGAGACTGCTCGTTGGATTCCCCGGGGCGATCCTTCTGGTCACGCACGATATCCGGTTGGCGGAAGCTGTAGGGCAAACGAGATGGCTGATCGAACAGCTCGTTGATGGTCACGCGCTAAGAGTTGGATGAATTGGAGCGAGTGGCTTGTCAATGGGCTTTAGAGATCCTGCGATTCCTCTCCAAGCCACCGATGCGCCAGAGCAGCCATCCAAAAAGCGCCACCGCATTCTCTGGGGCTTCCTCTACGTGGGGATATTCATTGCCGTCTTCACGCTTTCGGCGGCCATCAAGCTGGTGAGCAATCCCCTCGGCGACGATTTCTCCGTCGTTTGGAACGACTCGGTGGGAACGGTTTATGCCGACATCCCCTACGGCGACGGCGACGCGAACAAGTTCGACCTCTATGTACCCGCCGACCGGTCGCGGCAGCACTACGGGTTGGTCGTGTACCTGCACTCCGGCGGGTTCACCAGCGGTGACAAGGCCGACGACGCGCGGACCCTCCATTGGCTCTGCGCTCAGGGCTACGTGGCTGCGGGTATCAACTACACGCTTTTCAGCGAGCAGCACCCCGGGGCGAACATCCTCACGCAGTCTCTGGAAATCAAGAGAGCATGGACGCGGTGGTCGCCGAGGCGGCCAAGCTGGGCTACCCCGTGAACGAGATGGCCATCGGGGGCGGATCGGCCGGCGGGTGCCTCGCCCTGCTGTACGCTTACCGCGACACTGCGGAATCGCCGGTGCCGGTGAGGTTCGTGTTCGAAGCCGTGGGGCCTTCCAGCTTCTACCCCGAGGACTGGGACAACTACGGGCTGGACAAGCCGGAAGCCCAAGCAGAAGCGGCGGGCCTGTTCGGCGTTATGACGGGTGCCAAGCTCACGCCGGACATGTTCGGTACGCCCGCCTACGACGCCGCCGTCAAGGACGCCTCGGCGCTTCTCTGGGTGACGAAGGACGCGGTACCCACGGTCATGGCCTACTGCACTCACGACACTATGCAGCCCTTCAAGGCATCGGTACGCCTCGATAGGGCGCTTACCGAAAACGGCGTCCCCCACGACTGCTTTGTGGCGGAGCACTCGGGTCACGGGCTCCAGAACGACAGCGCAGTCTATCGGCAATATCTCGAAACGGTGCTGGAGTACCTAAAGACCTACATGCCCCCGGAATCCTAGCTGGCTTTGAGTCCGTCAAAGAGGCGTGCATCTAGTGCAAGGCATTCACTAGTGCCGTGATCAGGAACGCGATGAGGAAGCCGAACCCCGCACCGCAGGCCATCTTGAGCGCAGGGCTGAGCCGTGACCTGCGTCTGGAAAGCGCATCGGTCTCGCTCGGAGCCTCCTCGCCGTCCATGAACGCGCTGATCTCACGGAACGTCACAAGGTCATGCTCGCGTTTGATCCTCTCGATGCGCGACGTGCATACGAGCGACGGGATCCAGAATGCAACAAACACGAGTATCCCGATCAGCGCGCCTGTGGACATATGCGGGATGAACGATGGCTCGGGCAGTAGTGCGTAGATGCCTGCCATGCATGCAATCCCCGCGAGCAGCAGGGCAGCAGACCCCATCGCCAATCGCTCCATCTCGAGCGCATCCTTGCTTACGACTTCCTTCATTGAAACCACGTCTCCTTTCACAAGTTCATCGATGGAGACGCCGAAGAGGTCGCTTAGAAGCAGCAGGCTTTGGACATCCGGATAGGTCTTTCCGGTATCACATACTAAGAAGGAGATCGCGTCGAAAATGTTGGTGTAAG
>NZ_JBBNLR010000036.1:0-6908 GCF_040092375.1 Collinsella sp. CLA-ER-H5 | reverse complement strand
CGCCCTTGTAGCAGCCCTTGTTCTCGTAGTCGCGGACGACGGGGATGCCGCCGCCACCGCAGGCGATGACGATGAACTCGTTGTCGAGCAGGTTGAGGATGGAGTCGGCCTCGACGATCTTCTTGGGATCGGGGGAGGCGACGACGCGACGCCAGCCGCGGCCGGAATCCTCGACGAAGACCTTGGAGGGATCCTCGGCCATGAACTCCTTGGCCTGCTCCTCGGTGTAGAAGGGGCCGATCGGCTTGGTCGGGTTCTTGAACGCGGGGTCGTCCGGATCGCACTCGATCTGGGTGACGACGGTGGCGGCGTGCCAACGCTTATAGCGCTTGTGCATCTCGCGGCCGATGCCCTGCTGCAGGTGGTAGCCGATGTAGCCCTGGGACATGGCGCCGCACTCGGGCAGCGGCATCTCGGGGGTGCCGATGGCGTCGTGGGCGGCGGCGAAGGCGTTCTGGATCATGCCGACCTGCGGGCCGTTGCCGTGGGTGATGATGATCTCGTTGCCCTGCTCGATGAGACCGAGGAGAGCGTGGGCGGTGTTGCTCACGGCCTCGATCTGCTCGACGGGGCTGTTGCCGAGGGCGTTGCCGCCAAGGGCGACGACAATACGATCGGGCTTACCGTAAGGTTTGCTCATGATTCCTTCTTCTAAATGTTCTGTATCTTCCAACCCTTAGCGAAGAGTCGCGTACATCATGGCCTTAATGGTATGCATACGGTTCTCGGCCTCCTGGAACACGCGAGACTGCGCGCTCTCAAAGACCTCATCAGAGACCTCCATCTCGGTCACGCCGAACTTCTCGGCGATCTCGGCTCCGATGGTAGTCTGCGTATCGTGGAAGCTCGGCAGGCAGTGCATAAAGATGGCGCCGGGGTTTGCCTTGGCCATAACCTCAGGCGTTACTCGATAGGGAGAGAGAAGGTCGATTCGGCTCTTCCACAGCTCCTCAGCCTGGCCCATACCGACCCAAACGTCCGTATAGATAACATCTGCATCCTTGACGCCCTCATCGATATCCTCAGTGAGCTGGATCGTGCAGCCATTCTGAGCAGCGATCTCCTGGCAGCGCTCAAGAAGCTCGGGGTCAAAATGCGTGGCGCCCTCGACGTCGCCCTTGGGCCCGCAGGAGCAGAAGTTGATGCCCAGTTTGGCACAGATGACCATAAGGGAGTCGCTTACATTGCCCTGCTCCTTGCCCATGTAAGTGAGCTTCATGCCGCGCGTGTCGCCGAACTCCTCACGCATGGTGAGAATATCGGCAAGGGCCTGGGTGGGATGGTACTCGTTCGTCAGGCCGTTCCAGACGGGAACGCCGGCCTTAGCGGCAAGCTCCTCGACAATAGACTGATCGGAGCCGCGATACTCGATGCCGTCATACATACGACCGAGCACGCGGGCGGTATCCTCGATGGACTCCTTCTTGCCCATCTGCGACGAGCCGGGGTCGAGGTAGGTTACGCCCATGCCCAGGTCCATACCGCCGACCTCGAAGGCGCAGCGTGTGCGCGTGGAAGTCTTCTCAAACAGCAGGACAATGTTCTTGCCCTCGAGAAAGCGGTGCGGATAACCGGCGCGCTTCATATCCTTAAAGTTTTTAGCGAGATCGAGCATGTACTCGATTTCCTCGGACGTGAAGTCAAGCAGGGTGAGAACGCTTCGACCAGAAATATTCAGAGACATGATTTGAGTCCTTTCGATTGTTGGGACAAACAAGAAGGGATGGGCGACGCGGATGCGAACGCCGCCCAGATTCGCTAGCGTTGGTTAGATTTCCTCACGCCAGAACGGCATGGTCATGCAGCGCGGGCCGCCGCGGCCGCGAGAAAGCTCCTCGGAGGGGGCGACGAGCAGCTCGACGCCGGCCTTGTAAAGGGCATCGTTGGTGACAACGTTGCGCTCATATACGCAGACCTTGCCCGGCGCGACCGCAAGAGTGTTGGAACCATCGTTCCACTGCTCGCGGGAAGCCTCGATCGGATCGCCACCACCGCACTCAATCATGGTGATGTGGTCCATACCCGTCGCAAGCTCGAGGATATGCTGCAGGGTGCCCTCGAGCTCCTCGATACGCACCTCCCCCTCCGTATCGCCCTTGGTCAGGCGGTAGGCACGAAGCGTCTGGTAGATGCCGGGATAAACCGTGAACTTATCGCGATCGACCTGCGTGCAAACGGTGTCGAGGTGCATGTAGGCATAGCCGTGTGGAATCTTGATGGCATAGATGTTCTCGATTTCGGCCTCATCAGAACCCCAGAACATATTCTTGGCGAGCTCATCGATGGCCGCAGTCTGGGTACGCTCGGAAATACCGATGGCGAGCGTCTTGGCGTTGATGTTGAGAATATCGCCGCCCTCGATATGCCACTCGCTATTATGGTCGTACCAGATGGGGCTACCGGCGTAATCGGGATGGTTGCGGAGCACCGTTTCGTAGAAGATAACCTCGCGGTTGCGCTGATTCCAGTACATGCGGTTCATGGTAGCGCCCTTGCCCACGACGGCCAGGGGGTCACGGGAGAAATACGAGGCGGGCATGGGGAAGAGGACCATGTCGTCGCCCTTCAGCTCATCGCCGTCCAGGCTGGCAAGAGAGCCGCCGACATGCGGGATCTCGAGGTCGCGCACATACAGTCCGCCCATAGCCGTGAGGACAAATTCCTTGTTGTCCTTGATGGAATCGAGCTTCTCGACAACCGCCTGGCGAAGAGCAGCGTTCTTGATACCCGACTCGTCCATGAACTTTCCCATGAACTTCGCACGCGTGCCCTCGACCTTGTCGAACGTCTCGGCAACCAGGTCTTCCATATAGACGACCTCGGCACCAGCGCCGCGAAGAAGGTCGGTAAACTGATCGTGCTCCTTCTGGGCATAGTCCAAATAGAACGCGTCGTGAATCCAGACGCGATCGAAATCCTCCGCCTTCATGTTTACAAGATCCATACCGGGGCGATGGACGCATACCTTCTTAAGGGCGCCAATCTCGCTATGAACGTTCAGTCCTTTGTTCATCTCTATCCTTCTTTCTTACAACTGTATGTAAGGTTTTGCTTTTACGGCAAGGGGATAAGGCCCGAAACCGCAGTGAATGCCATGCAGATAACGCTCACGACCAGGAAGAATTTCCAAGCAACCTTCCACCACTGGCCAAGCGGAATCTTGCAGACGCCAAGACCGGCAACGAGCATCGCGCTTGTTGGCGAAATGAGAGACATGGCCGCGCTGCCCATGGAAAGACCCGTAACTGCAGCCTCGGGGTTTAAGCCCATCAGCTCAACAAGTGGGCCAAAAATTGGAATCGTAAGAGCAGCGATACCCGAAGAGCTCGGAACGAGGATCGACAGAAGGTTATCCACGACATAGAGGATGCTCGTAAAGATAACGGCTGGAACTCCAGTGAGAGCCGTGGCGAGCGTATTGAGAATCGTATCGATGATGAGGCCGTCATTGGCGATTACGAGGATTCCGCGGGCAAGTCCAACAACGATGGCAGAGAACGCGAAATCTGCAATTCCCTTAACGAACTCGCCAGCGATCTCCTTCTCATTCATCCCGGAAACAACACCAGAAAGAAGGGCCATGGCCAAGAAAATCGCAGAGATTTCGTTCATGTACCAGCCCTGGGCTACCAGGCCCCAAATGATAGCGCCAAGTCCAAGCACGAAAATAACCATGACGGCTTTTTGCTTAGCGGTGAACTCGCTATCGAGGAGGTTCTCATCCGCGCCAAACTCTTTGCGTTTCTCGATATCATCGTGGAAAGCGGGGGACGCTTCGGGGTTTTTCTTAACCTTGAGGGCATACATTACAACCCATGCGACGGCAACCGCCGTGAGCACGGCAAGGGCAATAGTACGCAACCAAAGCTGGGGGTTGCCCTGGATACCGAGGATGCCCTGGGAAATCAGGACGTTGAACGGATTGACGGTAGATGCGATGTATCCGATACGGGCACCCACAAACACCGTCATGAACGCTGTAATTGAGTCGAAGCCCATGGCCATCATGATCGGCATAAGAATCGCAAAGAACGGAAGCGTCTCCTCTGCCATACCAAAGGTGCTGCCGCCCAAGGCAAAAAGCACCATTAGGATCGGAATGATGAGGACGTCCTTGCTCTTGAACTTTTTCACCACTCGAGCTACGCCACTCGTGATGGCTCCGGTCGCCGTGATGACCTGGAAGGAACCTCCCACGATCATAATGAATGCAACGACCTCGACCGCTTGCTGGATGCCGATCGCAGGGGCCTCAAGTACTTCGAAGATGCCTTGGCGAAGATCGACCTCGTTGCCGTCCTCGTCCGTATAGACCTTATCGACAGGCTCATAGGTGCCCGAGACCGTTACCTCGCGACCGTTAACCTCCTGGCGCTCAAACGAACCCGAAGGCACGACCCAGGTCAGAACGGCAAATACGGCCATCAAGACGAGAATGATGGTGTACACGTGCGGGACTCGAAGAGTGCGCTTCTTTTCTGTCTCTGCCATCTCTCCTCCTTAATTCAGGGGTTTTTCGTTGCCGGCAAAGCCATTGTGTCATCGCGCAAAACACCCTTCCGTCTCTTCGCCCGCCAACGAAGCGCATCGACCCGTAAACGGATTCCAGATTGATGTAATTCGTCAATTGTCTCTTTAAATAGATGTTTAACATCAATTACTAGCCTTGTTCATGCCATTCTCCTGTGACAAATATGATGTAAATTGAATCAATCTCGTAATGTGCCACTATGGAAGCAATCAATACTCATCGCCAAAGCGAGGTCTTATGTCCGCACTACATGTTCAAAACGAAATAGGAAAGCTAAAAAAGGCCCTCCTGCACTGCCCCGGCTCCGAAACGCGCAATTACCCCGACGGGCAGTTCAATCAAGTCTTTACGCTACGCCCGTCTAGCAGCTCATTCGATCTTGAAAAGGCTCTCAAGGAGCATCATGCTTACTCGGCGATGCTCGAGCGCGAAGGAGTAGAGATTCTCTATCTTGAAAACCTTCTTACCGAAGCCCTTGATGCGACAGACCAAGCGCGTCGCTCCTTTATCGATAGCTTCATTAGAGAATGCGGCGCGTGCGGCATTGAGCTCGAGTCCGCTATTCGCGATTACCTCGAGCACATCGAGGGCTCCCGCGCTCTGGCCCAAGCGGCCGTCAACGGCATCCGTTATTCCCAGGTCTTCGACACGGATAAAGAGATGTTCAGCCTCGCAAAACTGACAGGAGACGCATATTCGCCTGACGACCTTCTCGTAGGCCCCCTTAACACCATGTGGTTCACGCGCGATCCGGCGAGCGTCATCGGCGAAGGTGTCACGCTCAACCATATGTACTGGTCAGAGCGCAACCGTGAGGTTATCGCCTACAAAACGATTTTTAGCTATCACCCGGATTTCCGCGAGATCCCTCAGTTCTTCAAGCATGAATCGACTTACCACATTGAAGGCGGCGACCTGCACAACCTCAATAGCGAGAACGTTGCCGTTGGTATATCCCAACGAACCGAGCCGGCAGCGATAGATACCCTAGCAAATAACTTGCTCTGGGATGAGCGCTCAACTATTGAGTCCGTATGGGCCATTCAGGTTCCCTACGATGATCTCTGTATTCATCTCGACACATACTTCACTCGTGTTGGCTACGAGACATTCCTCGTAGCCCGGGAGCTTCTCGATCAAGCGCGAGTCTACCGCATTACACGGGGCAGATCGGAAAGGACAACCCGGGCGCGCCATGTCGAAGGTGGGCTGAAAGAAGCCTTGAGATTAGCCCTGGGTTCAAGCTCGCTGCAATTCATCCCTTGCGGCGGTTCAAATCCCGGAGCGGCGGAGGTCGAAAGAACCAACAATGCCATAAGCACCCTTTGCCTGGAGCCCGGCAAGGTCTGCGTATACGAAGAGAACGCCGAGACTAACAAAGCACTGGAGCAGGCGGGCATTGAACTTGTGCCCATCTCTATCTTTGAGCTGACAAACGGCTTTGGCGGCCCCAGCTGCCTCTGCCTTCCCCTCGTCCGCGCTTCATAACATGGGAACGGGTCAAAACATAAAGGCTCTTCGCAAGCGCGAGCAGCTCACGCAAGAGGAGTTCGCGGCACTCATCGGCGTCTCCAAAGAAACGGTATGCCGTTGGGAAAAGGACCGCTATGCCATCCGCCGGTCAACATTGCTCAAGATCGTATCGAAATTCAATCTGCCGCTCGACGATCTCACATCTGAAACCGCAGGGCTTGCCGCAAAGCTCGACTACGAGGGGCAGAAGCGGAAATCCAAGGAAACTACTACTGACTCCCTTTGCGATGTATTTAAAATCCAGATGAATGGAGGCAGAACGGGACTTAAGCAGACCGGAACAACGGCGCTCCCCTCATCCGTATTCAAAAACCATCGCGGGTGCTTTTTTGTTCAAATGGACACATCTGCCATGTCCAAATGCTATCCGATAGGATCCCTTCTCCTGGTGGACCCCAACCTGAAACCCTGGAACGGATGCTCCGTCATCGCCTTGGCCGATAATTCCAGAATGGTCATACGGCGATATAGCACCGGCACGAACACCGTGATGCTGTCATCCTACTCATATCGCACGTCGGAACCGGATATTGTGCTGGACAAACGCCGAATCAGGATTCTCGGAGTCATCGTCTGGTTTCAGGCATCCCATGACCTGAGCATCTAATCAGATTGGCTCTTATTCGCCTTCCTCATTTGCTCGCGCTCCAAACAGCAAAAGCCCCGCAGTCGGAGCGGACTGCGGGGCTCATGAAGAGAGGCTAGTTTGTGGGCGTCTTGCCTGGCGCCCACGGGAGAGGCAACGGAGTAGGGACTACTCGTGGATGCGGGTGCCGGAGAGGCCGGCCATGGTCTCGGCGGCCTTGTCCAGGGCGCCGATGATGCAGGTGCGGCCCTTGCGGGA
>NZ_JBBNLR010000035.1:0-9294 GCF_040092375.1 Collinsella sp. CLA-ER-H5 | reverse complement strand
CGGAAAGCCAAAGTCGCCCGCGATGATGAGATAGTCGTCACTTGTCAGACCATCCCCAAGATCCCAGTCGCGAAGCTTTTGCATGTCGACGCCGCCGTGAATATCGCCCGTCACATAGACCGTCATCGGATCACCACTTCCCTGTAAGTCGCTAGCCCACATTCTGCACGATCACTAAGTCAACCGTTCCAGCCCTTCCATCCTTTGGGACCTACCCCTCGCTCTTCCATCCAAACGGGTCAAACACCCAAAAGATCAGATCGAGCACGCCGCCGGTCATCGTGGCGCCGGCAAGAGCCATGCAAACATGCAGAAAGCTGGCACTTCGGAGCACGTCGAACGGCCCCAGAACAGCCAGCAGCGCGACCGCTGCGCCGGCTACGCACAGCGCGAGGCACGGCCCCGCGTCCTTTACGCACTTCTTTGCGAGATGCTTTGCGTTGTCACTCATCGGTATCGAACTCCTTAGAGGGTCGTTGTTCAGACGCATGCCGCCGCGGCAGAGCGGGGCGGCAGGGTAAGTGTCACATGCTGTGCGGACATCAATGGAGAAACCGCCTGCTCGACCAACCTTTGACGCCGTTTTGCACCGGCACCACATCCCCCGCTATCGAGGTCTAATACTTTTCCCACCGCTACCCAAAAACTCATCCAACGTTAATCTTGGCTCAAGAATCGCTTAATCTATAACCTGCACTATAGAGTTCGACCAAGGGCGGGGCGGCGCCGCGCAACGCAGGCCGCCGAACGCAACGCTCGCGCCCGGGCAGATCGCCCGGCGTCGCGCCCATCGAACGAAAGGACAGGTCATGGACGACCTCGAAAAAGTTGAAACCATCCGCACCAAGTGCAACGTGAGCTACACCGATGCCAAAGCCGCGCTCGACGCCGCCGACGGCAACGTTTTGGACGCCATCATTTGGCTCGAGTCGCAAGGCAAGACCCAGACCACGTCGGCGCACGCCGCCACCGAGTCCGCGCCAGTCGATGAGCCCTCAGCCGAGATGGTCGCCGCGCAGGCCGCCTACGAGAAGTCGAGCGAAAAGACCGACTTCTCCAAGAAGATGGACAGCGTATGGGAGTACCTCAAAAAGCTCTTCCGCCTGAGCCTGGACACCAAGTTTATCGCCACGCGCCGCGATGCGATCATCCTCAACATCCCCATCCTGATCCCCATCATCGCCCTGTTTGCCTGGGGCGCTACGATTTGGCTGATGCTGATTGGCCTGTTCTTTGGCATGCGCTACCGCATCGACAGCGACGGCGACGTGCCCGGCAGCATCAACAACCTTATGAATCACGCCGCCGATGCCGCGGACGACATCAAGCAAAATCTGAACGACGACAAGTAATCGCAGACGGGGGCACGCATGGCACGGATCCTGATCGTAGAGGACGAGGAGAAAATCGCCCGCTTTGTGACGCTCGAGCTGGAGCACGAGGGCTACCAGGTGGAACACGCCGCCGATGGCCGCACCGCCGTGGACCTGGCGCTGGAGCGCAACTACGATCTTATTCTGCTCGATGTGTTGTTGCCGCAGCTCAACGGCATGGAGGTCCTGCGGCGCGTCCGCAAGCACAAGGATGTGCCGGTGATAATGGTCACCGCGCGCGATGCCGTGATGGACAAGGTGGCCGGGCTCGATGCCGGCGCCGACGATTACCTGACCAAGCCGTTTGCGATTGAGGAGCTGTTCGCACGGATCCGCGTGGCGTTGAAGCGCTCGGAGGCCGTGCGGGCGGCTTCGGGCGTTGGCGGCATCGGGACGGGCGCGGCAGGCGGCACGGGTGTCGGCGCCACCGCGATACCCCCGGTCAGTGACTCGACCCAGGTTTCCGCCTCGCTCTCCCCCGCCACGCTCGCCGTGGGCTCGGTTGCGCTCGACCCCGACCGCCGCGAAGTCACGGTCGGCGGCTCGCCCATTGCGCTCACGGCCCGCGAGTTCGATGTCCTCGCCCTGCTTATGGCGCATGCCGAGACCGTGCTCACGCGCGAACGCATCGCGCACGAAGCGCTGGGCTACGAATACATGGGTGACACCAACAACGTCGACGTGCACATCGCGCATCTACGCGCCAAGATCGAGGACGCCGGCGGCGTCCGCATCATCCAGACCGTGCGCGGGGTGGGCTATGTCTGCCGCGCGTAACGCCGAGGCCAAGCGCGTCACCTCCATCGCCCGCGCCATCAACTGGAGCTATATGTGGCGCCGCCTGATGAGCTACGTTTGGCTCGACCTGCTGCTAGTAGTGATTGTGGCGGCGATCCTTGTCTATGGATACAACCAGACGCTGCCCAACGGCGCGTTTACCGCAGGATGGATCCCCAGCGCCACCGTTCGCGGCATGACGCTGACGCCCGCGCGCGGCTGGGACCTGACAACGCTCACCTATACCGTCGAGCTTGCGCGTACCACCAAGACTTTCCCCCTCGCGCAGGACCTCGTCACGCTATGGCCTCTCTACCTTGTCGTTGTGGGTTGGCAGGTCATCAGCGTGCTCAACATGCTCGGCGGCGCCCGCCGCGTGCGCCGCACCATGGCGCCGCTCAACGATCTGGCCCTGCGCGTGGACGAACTCGGCCGCATGCAACTCGCCGGCGGCAAAATGGAAACACTGGAGCAGGCCATCGAGCGCGCAAGCGTCGACTCGCCGAGCGTCACCACCGGCGACGCCGACCTGGCAAGCATCGAGGTCGCACTCAACCGCCTGCTGCGCCAGATGCAAGAGGCCAAGCTGCAGCAGATGCGCTTTGTCAACGACGCGAGCCACGAGCTGCGCACGCCCATCGCGGTGATTCAGGGCTACGTGAACATGCTCGACCGCTGGGGTAAGGACGACCCGGACGTGCTGGCGGAATCCATCGCGTCCCTTAAAGCCGAAAGCGAGCACATGCAAGAGCTTGTGGAGCAGCTGCTGTTTTTGGCACGCGGCGATGCCGGGCGCACGGTCCTGCGGCGTGCGCATACCAACTTGGCTGCACTGGTCAGCGAGGTATGCGAAGAATCGCAGATGATCGATACCGAGCACACGTATCGGCTGGCTTCTGACGCTGCGCTTGCCAGCGACCCGCGCTGCGACGCGCCCGTCGACGTGGCGCTCGTGAAGCAGGCTCTGCGCGTGATCGTGCAAAACGCCGCCAAGTACTCGGATGCGGGAACGACCGTCACATTTGGCATAACGCCAGATGCGGGCGCGGGCACGATCGACATAAGTGTTGAGGACGAGGGCATCGGCATGAACCAGGAATCCGCAGCTCACGCGTTCGAGCGGTTCTACCGTGCCGACAACGCGCGCGATGCCGGCGCACAGGGTTCGGGTCTGGGGCTTGCGATCGCCAAGTGGATCGTCGACAGCCACGGCGGCGTCATCGGTGTGACCTCGGTCGAAGGGGTCGGCAGCCGCTTTACGATTCGCCTGCCACGATAGGAAGCCCCTCGGCATAAATAAAGGGATAGGGCCACGCGACCCTATCCCTTTTTGCCAGCTATGGCAGCTTGTGCGCTACTCGCGGCACAGGTGCACGGCGAAACCGGCGAACTCGCGCTTAAAGTACACGAGCTTGGTACCACCGTCGGGCAGCAGCGCGCGCGACTCTTCGTTGACCTCGAGCCCGCGCTCGGCAAACCACTTCTCAGCTGCATCGATGTCGTTAACGGCAAAGCCGATGTGGCCCTTGGTGCCACGACCGTTCTGCTTCATGATCTCGACCAGCGAATCGTTGAAGTACGAAACCGGGGTCTCGATGACGGGCAGGCCCATCATCGTCGAGAACAGCTCCGCGATCTCCAGGGCGTCTGCCGGGTCGGTGGCGTTAATGCCCACATGGGCAACGCGCATGCCAAAGAGCTCGACCGGATTGGCGTTCTGCTCATTCATACAGTCAGCGCCTACTGAGCCATGACGTCGAGAACGGCCTTCTCGGCAGCGACGCGGTTCATGCCAGTCATGAAGGGCACGCCGCTCACGTACGGGCAGGTGAGGCCCTCGGGGGCAACGGTGGTGGCGATCAGCAGGTCGGCGCCCTCGTCGCAGTAATCCTTGGCCTCGGAGATGGCGCACTGCACGATCTCGTACTTGTCGGCATAACCGTTGGCGTCGAGCAGAGTAGCGACCTTCTGGGCAACGAGCGTGGAAGTAGCAGCGCCAGCACCGCAAGCCAAAACGATCTTCTTCATAGGTAATGTCTCCCTTCATGGTTTACTTTAGGTAAGTGTACCGCAGCGAGCGATGGCACTCGGCCTCGATGAGCTTTTATGCCAGTTTGCTTGCGCGCTGCGTATAATACATCTAGTACGTGTTGTCATACCGCTCGCTTTATGAGCGACTAAGGACCCTAATATGCCCGATTCCCGCACCCTCTGGACCGCCGTCGTTATCATCTGCATCGCCGTGTCGGTGTTCTTTAGCGTCAAAAAACGCACCACGTTTAAGCGCCTGCAGCAGCTTATGGCTGCCAAGCAGTGGGACGAGTTCGATCGTTTGCTCGACGGCAAACTCACCAGCATGCTGTACCCGCGCTACAACCGCGACTACCTGCGTCTGAACTCCTATCTGCTGCGCGAGGACCACGAGCGCGCCAGCGAGATGTTCGACCTACTGCTGGGACTCAACCTCCCCAAGATGCAGCGCGTCGACTTGGTGATTAAGGCCTTTAACTACTATGTTGGCCAGGAGGACCGCAAAAAGTCCAAAGAGCTGTTGCACGAGATCAAGGGCTTTGAGGGCGGTCAGGCCGAGGCAGTTGCGCACGAGTGTCAGCTGATGTACGACACGATGATCCTCAAGCGCCACAACGACATTCCCGAGCTGGAGCGCATGCTCGAGGATGTCGGCGACGACCCGGTCAAGCGCTGCCGCTTGGAGTACCTGCTAGCCCTGCAGTACCAGAACAAGGGCGACGAAGCCAAGTTCCAGGAGTTCCTGGAGAAGTCGGGCCAACACTCGATGGCCGTCAACGCGTAACGGACGGCTTGTGCTAGACTTCTAGTCTCACGGGGGCGTGGCGGAATTGGCATACGCAGGAGACTTAAAATCTCTCGCCGCAAGGATTGTGGGTTCGAGTCCCACCGCCCCTACCATATGACGAAATGGCAGCTCAGAGCATCTAATCACTCTGGGCTGCTTTTTGTTTCAGTTTCGTTCTCGGTACCATTGGTACCGAATCTGGTACCGAATCAGCTCAGGAATCACCTTCACGCCCCAAATCGAGTGAAAGGACTGGGCATGAGCAAGAGACACAACAAGAGGACCCCACTGACTGAGGACGAACGCAAGCTGTTGGCTAGCTACCGCGAGCTAAGCCCCGAGGACAGGCGGGACCTCGTTGGATGGGCCGAGCATCTGGCGCTCAACACGGTGCGGCTCAACGGCATCCGCGACGCCTACCGCAGGTGCAACTCACACCGCCGCGAACTCATAGCCGTGTACGCAAATGAGCAGATGGAGCTGAGCGGCATGGAGAGGCGGGGCGAACACGTCCCGTTCACGTCCAGTGAGGACTAGAATCGAGTCAACCGCTATCGCAACAGGAAAGGAAGGTCGATAGCCATGAAGGGCACGCTTTGGATTTACCTGCTCGGGATTGTCCTCGCCCCGGTCATTCTCCCGATTGTCGTCCTCAGGTTCCTGCTCGCAAAGTAGGCGGGCAGCGCCCGACCCCACCGGACAGGTGCCAGCGCCCCGGCATGGGCGCTACTAAGCCCCTCGGGGACGCGCGAAAACAAAAAGGCTTATCGGACGCATTGGGCACAGTGGCAGCGCGTTGAAGTGCCCAATGGCGACCAAATCCGTTACCGGATCGATTGCGAACAGGAGTTCAGCATGATGGATAAGATTAGACCGATTCTCTGGGTGCTGGTTTTCCCAGCTTGCTGGTACATCTTTGCACACCACGTAACGGTACTCACTATGTTGAACGACCCAGTTGGGCTTGTCAGCTCTTTGTTCATAGTTGTTGTAGCCGTCGACTTCTTCACGTTGCCATTCCAAAATAAAAGGACAACGGATAACACTTCGGAGACGAAGCCGAAGCAGACAACCGACCCTGCTCCGTATCGGATGCCCCGTAGCAAGGAGCTAAACGACCTGCTTCTCGTCTACAACGCCAAAAGGCCTAACGGCATGACGGTGACAGAGCTTAACAGCCTGTACGCGCTCACCGCACAATCCGGTGAGAAGGTAGACGAGACAATCAGTAAGATTCACAGAGAAGTGAAATACGAACGAGACCGCCGTAAGAACGTAACGCCCCAGCCCCTTGGGTCAAGCGCCGAAAAGGGCTACGCCCCTGCACACTCGAACGCAGAACTCAACCGTGCAGCGCTCGACACGACCCCCGAGAAGGTGAAGAAGGCCCAGCGCAAGGCCGGACTCCGCTGCCCCAAGTGCGACTCAACCGACGTAACGTTCCTGAACAACACGTCGAAGTCCACGAGCGCTGGAAAGGCGCTCATTGGCGCCGAACTGTTCCGCCTTGAGGGCATGGTGGTCGGTGCCGCGATGGGCAGGAAGGGAAAGCGCGAGTACCTTTGCAACCACTGCGGCAAGCGGTACTCGGTGAGGAACTAGAGGGCAGGGCGCAGGCTATAAACCGCGCCCGGAGAACGAAAACAAAAAGGCCGCAAGGGTTCGCTCCCCTGCGGCCTTCTCTATGTCGCGGCGTCGTATTCCCTGAACGCCCTGTACGCTATCTTCTTGCACTTGTCGTAGGCTATGCCGATCCTCGCGCTCAGGTCATGCCAGTCCTCGCCCTCTAGGTAGTGGGCAGTTATGACCTCGACCGCCCTCTCGCCGACTGTCGGGGCCATCTCGCGCATGTCGGCGTAGGCGCGGTCCAGTACCTCCTCCTGCCTCCCCATGCAGTAGAGCGCCCTCTCCCTCCTCGGGTCTCCCTCGGGGCGCATGAGGTCTATCTTTCGCCGCGTTTTCTGCCGCTCCATGTCGAGCGCCACGAACCAGTAGAGCCTGAACTGCGCCAGCGTCGGGCTAATCTCTCCCCGCCTCAGTATCGAAACCACCCCAAGAGCGAATCGGTCGGCTATTCGGAAATGCCCCTGAGAGCCGCGGGGACAGCCGATAAGGGCCGTCTGGCATCTGGCGTGAGTAACTTAGGCACCGTGTCCGTTCTAAAGCTTAAAAAGAGCATCTGAGAGCCTTAGACGGCATATCCGCAGGTCATCGCATATGCGTCAGTCACGGCAGGCGCGTCACGCTGGGCAGTTATATACTAACCCCCTCAGCGGCAGCGGTACTTAAAAATATGCTACGATTCAAGCAGCAATTTCTGTCCCGAGCAGCGGGCCGCTGTCGGCGCGGCCCTACCTCCCGCGCCGCGCCTTTCTAGAGGGTCGCGCCCCGCCCTTCCATCCAGTCCGCGAGCCGTTCGGAGAACATGCCAACGACCGAATCGAACCACGGCTCGCCGTCCTCGATAACGGTCCTCGTCACGCCCTCGGGGGCGTTGGCCTTCCATGCCCTCCTGCCGCTCTCGGTCGTCAGGTCGTAGACCCCCGAGTCTCCGGGTTCGTAGACGAGAGCGCCGTCCCCGGCGTAGGCCACGGTCCCCGCCTCAAGCGCCTCCCTGCCGTACTCCTCGACCGTGAGGGCGGCGTTGACGGCAAGCGTCATCTGGTCAGTCTTTCTCATTGCTTATTTTCCTCTTTGCACTTCAGGATCGAAGGTTCGGGGAAACAACGCTCGACCTCATATTCCTCGGGCGGTTTTCCGTATGTTTGTACTCCGCAGTTCGGACATTTAACGAGAATTTGGCCCATGCCATCGATGAACCCGACAGGCTCCTTTGCCACTTCCCCGCACTTCGGGCAAGGGACGTGGAACCAAGCAACGCCCGTCTCGAAAAGCGATTCGCTGCCGTTCGTTCCGTAGCCCGTAGTCCTCTTGCCATTAGCCAATGGCCTTGTAGGGCCATGGCTAATGGCTTGTGGCTCATGGCTAGTAGTTGGTAGCTTATAGCTATGTAAGGGCTGAACCCCATCTGGTACGGGGTTGGGTACGGGGCTGGGAACGGGGTCTGGTACGGGGTTGGGTACCCCCTCGCCATCAGCGGGAATGGTGCCGTTGCGACCGTCAACCCATGCCTCTAGGCTTGAGTCCTCTCCGGTATCGCTCTTTGCGAAGGACTGCCTTCTGGCATCGCTGAGCCTCTCGAAGTTCGCGTTGAAATACGCTTTCGGAATGTCATCGAGATAGTCCGGGGTGACGCCCGTGAACCAATAGTCAACCATTGCCGTGACGTATGCGCAGCGCCATTCCTCGTTCGCGATTTGAAGGGACGTATACCAGTCTTTGAGCTGAACCTTGTCGAACGCGCAAGGCCCTTTATCAGAGCGGACCCCGCGGGCCTCGCGCATCGCCTTCAGCGCCCTGCCCTTGCGCTCCACCTCGGCGCGATACCCGGCCCTCAGCTCACTATTCATGGGCATCAGCTGCCACAAGCCTCATGGGGTCTGCCGCCTTCCTCGCGAGCCTTCCGCGCCGCTTGAGTTCGGCATTCATGAGTTCGACCCTGTCGGCAAGCCAGTCAGAGCAGCGGACCTCAAGCTCACGTCCGCTGTCGGGCGCGGCAATGCGCAGGATGCAGTCCCCGTCAACGTCCTCAGCGGACAGGAGCGCCTGTTCGCGCTCCATGCCAAGCCCGAACGTCCCCATGCCGTAAATGTCGGCGTTGCATAGGGTCGCGCCGTTGAGACAGCCGACTTTCGCGGCCTCTAGCGGGTCGGCTCCCAGCGACAGCTCAACGACCGCCTTAGTGTTGTTTGCCATGAGGGCCACCTTAGTATCCGAGCATCTTTAGCGACTCGGGGACGTTGATACGCCACTGCTCGCGGATACGAACTGCCCTGAGCTGCCCATCGCGCACCATGCGATAGACAGTGCTGTAGCTCAACCGCAGATATGCGGCGAACTCCTCGATGGTCGCGGGGTCGTTGATGTTCTCCTCAGTGATGGGACGAATGGGTTTCCTCGTTTTCTGCTTAGCCATTGGGCCACCTTTCGGTCATGGGCGCTCAGCCCGTTTGTATGCGGTTGTGAAGCTTCACGTGAGGAAAGACTAACACCAGTGAGGAAACTAGCAGCACGTATCGTTTCCGCAGTTAAACGCCATAAAACGTATTTCACACCCAGCAAAACCGCCCTAAAAAAATAGGCTCTGTTAGACCAGAATTGACATTTAGCACTTTTTCGAGCTAGGACGATAATGCCCGGGAGCAATTCGATTTGTTCCCGGGCATTAGTCTATTTCGGTGGTTTGAATGCGGTCAAAACTGACAA
>NZ_JBBNLR010000034.1:0-12664 GCF_040092375.1 Collinsella sp. CLA-ER-H5 | reverse complement strand
TTTGTCAGTTTTGACCGCATTCAAACCACCGAAATAGACTAATGCCCGGGAACAAATCGAATTGCTCCCGGGCATTATCGTCCTAGCTCGAAAAAGTGCTAAATGTCAATTCTGGTCTAACAGAGCCTTTCTTATCGCTGTCTCCAGCGTGGTGGTTTGTCATAGCTTCTCCAATCGGTTGATGTTCGTGCTGTTTGTTGATGTGTTGGTCGTCGTGAGTGATGTGCTTGCCGTGGGTGATGTGCTGACGTTGGGGTGCTATGCGGTTTTCAATGAGCCCGTGAGGCAGTTGCTGCAGGGGCGGGATGGAACGGCCCATGCAAGGCGGAAGGCATCGTGCTCAAAATCGAGACAGCAATGCCCTGGGTGCCTCACATGTGGCAGTTACCTCATTAAGTTGTCATTGCGTTTGGGGCTGTACTTTGCCGATCTTCTTTCTCTTACACGCTAAAAACTGAAATTTCATATGCTCGATCTACTTAAAACCGCAACGGCGGTCTTTTATCAACTTATATGTCGGAACGCGTCTTTGCAAGTACTTTTTTGCGTTTGTTTCAAATGGGGTGGTTTTGCAACCGTCACGCGCCACGCTATGCGAACGTGCCCCTTTTCTGTTGTCGGTCGGATACGATGAGTCGCGTGACGTCGTCAGAGGTCGAATTCGACCGCTAACGACGTTGTGCAGCTCATCATTTCTGGTCGCAAACAGTAAAGGGGCATGAGGGTGTATTGAGGGGGGATGTCTTGCTGTCGGCATCCGCGTGCGGTGCCATTCGCTGTCTGTAAATATACGTTTACAGCTAATTTCATACCACTTGTCGGAATGCGGACGCTGTCCTTGTATGTCGGGCGTACATTGAACGTGGTTTTTCGCGTGAAACCACGAATCGGTTGTCAGTCCTGAACAAGGAGGCCCAGCATGACACTTGCCAAACCCATCAATAAATACATCGACTATATCGATGCCCCCGAGGACACGTTTGAGCAGTATGTCGAGAAGGCGTTAAAGTACAACTTTCGCTGCGTATTTGCGAACCTTCAGGAGTACGAGACGGGCCGCGCCATGCTCGAGGGCTCTGACATCATCCTTGCCGGCGCCATCGACTTTCCCCAGGGCACTATGACGCTTGAGGAGAAGCTTGCGAGGTTTGAGGAATACGCTGCGTGTGGCTTTACCGAGATTGACTACGTTTTGAATCAGGGGTCGATCGAGAACCGCGATTTTGATGCCATCGAGCGCGAGATGACTACCATTGCTGATTTTTGTCGCGCGCATGGCATCACTGACAAGGTAATCGTCGAGATGTGCAAGCTGGACGGCGACGACGCCGCCAAGCGCCGTGTATGCGAGATCGCGCTGGAGGCCAAGCCGGGATTCCTTAAGACATCGACCGGCAGAAGCTTTGGCGGTGCTAAGCTCGAGGACGTGCGGCTGATGCACGAGGTGCTCGGCGATGCCGTGGCAATCAAGGCGGCGGGCGGTATCCATAATTACGAAGAGGCTTGCGCATTCATCGAGGCCGGCGCCAGCGCGTTAGGCGCATCGGCGGGCATCGCGATCGTCGAGGGCGCACCGACGGATGAGCGTCGCTAGCAGACGTATTTGACCTGAGCGATAAAGCTTCACGACCACACGCCGTTCATGTTCGAGACAATATGACTTTTTGCCCGTTGTAAACGGAGTCGCGATGGGTGTTCTGTATGATGGCTCAGACAAGGTTGTTCAATGACAGGGAGGCATATATGGCAATCAGAGCCATCGCGATGGATATCGACGGTACGCTCACCAACGATCAGAAAGTGATTAGCCCGCGTACGCGCGAGAAGCTGCTCGCGGCGCAGGAGTCGGGCATTAAGCTCATCTTGGCTTCGGGCCGTCCCGCATGGGGACTGCACGCCTTGGCGCAGGAGCTCGACCTTCAAAACCATGACGGTCTGCTGGTTGCCTTTAATGGCGCGCATGTGGTCGACGCTCAGACCGATGAGGTCCTTTTTGACCAGGCTATGCCGGCTGACGAGCTGCACCGTCTGATTGATCACCTGCGTAATTTTGACGTGATCCCTATGATTTCGCTCGGTCGCGATTTGCATGTCGTGGATTCGTATCACTGCATGATCACGCTGCCTGACGGCTCGCAGAAAAACATCGTCAAATACGAGCGCGATGCGTGCGATCTTAAGATTCGCGAGGTGGAGAGCCTGCATGAGGTCGCTGATGCTTATCCCGTGGACAAGCTGCTGACGGCGGGCGATCCGGCCTACCTGCAGGCGCATTACGAGGAGATGTATGCGCCCTTTAAGCAGACGCTTTCGGGCATGTTTACGGCCGACTGGTACTTTGAGTACACGGCGCCCGGTATCGACAAGGCCCGCGCACTCGAGGGTGCCCTGCCCAAGCTCGGCATCGATGCCAGTGAGGTCGTATCGTTTGGCGACGGCCAGAACGACAAGTCCATGATTGAGTGGGCCGGCACCGGTGTTGCCATGGGTAACGCCGTCGAAGAGGTTAAGGCTGTAGCCCAGATGGTGACCGCCGATAACAACGAAGATGGCATTGCGGTGGCGCTGGATAAGCTGCTGGGTTAGAATCGCCGATTAATGCATGGCTCGGGCGCCTGCTTGCGGGCGTCCTTTTGTTAGGGAGGGTGCCGTGTCCGCATTTCCGTTCGACGCCGTTATCTTTGACATGGACGGCGTCATTGTCGATACCGAGTATTACTACTTGGGCGAGACTGCCGCGTTTGCCAAGGAGCTTGGACTTAATCTGACTCAAGAGGAGTTGAATGGGCAGGTCGGTACCTCGCATCAGTTCTTCCTGCATATGCTGGTCGATTGGTTTGAGCGCGCCGGTAAGGGACACTTCACTGGCGAGGAGGCGTTGGCCCGTTGGGACGAGTGGGCGCATAAGCGTCCGCGTGACTATCAGGCTTTGATTAACCCAGGCGCCGTGGATACGATTCGAGAGCTGCCGCGCCGTGGCGTTCGCGTGGCGCTTGCTAGCTCGTCTCCCATGGTTAGCATCGAGGAAGTGCTCAACGCATGCGGGCTGTCTGATGCCTTTGAGTATGTGGTGAGCGGCGAGCAGTTTAAGGAGAGCAAACCCGAGCCCGACATCTACCTGCATGCGCTGGACCTGCTGGGGCTGCCCGCGAATCGTTGCTGCTGCGTTGAGGATTCCGTTCCGGGCATTACCGCGGGTAAGCGAGCCGGCCTGACGGTCATTGCCAAGCGCGAGGAACGCTTTGGCTTTAGCCAGGATGCCGCGGACAAGATTATCGACCAGCTGCCGGAGCTGCTCACGCTTTCTAAGGAGCGCGGTAGTTGCGCGTTTTTCGGGTCAGATGAGTAAATACCCGACATTTTGGTGCGGCAGCAAGCATACTTTATGCTAATGCGGGCTTAAGGGCTTGTTGAATGCCCTTGGGCCCGCTTTTGACTTAATTGTGCTGGGAGAGGGTATATGCCACCGACTGAAGGGCTAACTGACGGTAAAGCAGCGATACCGCTGTACCAACAGGTCATTGATATCATTAAAAACGAAATCAACTCCGGCGCCTACAAGGCAGGCGCGCGGATACCCAACGAATTCGAATTGGCTGAGAGCTATAAAGTTGGCCGCGTTACCGTGCGACGCGCTATTGAGGAGCTCGTCCAGCAGGGCTATCTAACGAAGCGACAGGGGAAAGGCACGTTCGTCAATGCCCCCAAGCTCAAGCGCAAGATTCGCCAGAAGGATGACGTCCAGAGTTTTTCGGACGCATGCCGCGTTAACGGAATGGAACCGGGGGCGTGTGTCATTTCGAGAAAGATACTGCCGGCGGATTCTACCGAAGCACAGTTCTTTGGTGTTCCCGTTGGAACTGACTTGATTTGCGTCGAGCGTGTGCGTACTGCCGATGGCGTCCCCGTCATGCTTGAGAACAACATATACGTTTACGAGGACAACGCCTATCTATCAACGGCGCCTCTATCTAACCAATCCATTTTTGAGTTCGTGCGCAACCAGACTGGCCGCATGCCCGCGTTTACCGACCCGTGCACGCTCGAGATCGCGTGCGCATCGCCCGAGGTCGCTCGGTTGCTGGCGGTTCCCGTTGGCGAACCCTTGTTTTATATGGAAGCCTTCTTTTTCGATGAGCAACGGCGGCCGTTTATCATCGGTCGTCAGCGGATCGTTGGGTCTCGCTACGTTTTTGACATCTAGGACATTGCGAATGGAAACGCCCGGTGGATCATCTCACCGGGCGCTTCCATACCGTTCACGGCGCGAACGCGACCGTTCAACCGCGTTGCGGCAATCAGTTTGAAATAATCTTGATGACGTGAAAAGCTGCTGGTAATCTATAGAACGTCATAGAACGTTTGCCTTATGCAAGCGTTGAAGCGAGATGCGATGCAGTCTCGAGTTCTTTGGAGGTATCTATGTCAGATACGAAGGCGAAGAAGACAAACAGACGTTTTAAGTTCAAATTACCGCATGTCTATACGATCATGTTCTTGCTGATCGTTGTCTTTGCGGTCCTGACTTGGATCGTTCCCTCGGGTCAGTATCAGCGCAAGACGATTTCGACAGCGGCGGGCGAGCGCGAAGTCGCCGTTGCTGGAACCTATGAACAGGTCGATAAGAACTACACCGATTCCGAGACCGGCGAGACCATCAATCTGGGTCAGGATATCTTCGCGGTCCTGCAAGCGCCCACTAAGGGCATCCAGGAGGCTGCCGACGTCGTTGCGTTCGTCTTATTGATTGGCGGATCGTTCGCAATCATCACCAAGACCAACGCTTTGAATGCCGGCATGAGCCGTGTGATTAAAAAGCTCAAGAACAAGGACATCCTCATCATTCCCATTACGATGACGTTGCTGTCCATTTGCGGCACTACGTTTGGCATGTCTGAGGAAGCCCTGCCGTTCTATGCCATCTTCATTCCCATCATGATGGGTATCGGTTATGACTCGATGACGGCATTCATCATCTGCTTCCTTGGTCCTAACCTGGGATATTGTGCTTCGACCATCGACCCGTTTAATGTTTTGATCGCCCAGGGCATCATTGGCATCGAGGGCAATCCTCAGCTGTGGCTGCGCGCCGTTTCTTGGGTCATCTTTACTGCCGTCGGTATCGCATGGGCCATGCGCTACGCTATGCGCGTCAAGAAAAACCCCGAGTCGTCCATTACGTACGAGGACGACAAGCTCAAGCGTGTTGAGTTTTCCGTGACCGATGCCTCCATCGAGGAAGAGTTCACTACCCGTCAGAAGCTTGTACTTATCGATTTTGCCTGCGGTATGGGCATTATCGTCTGGGGTCTTGTTACCCAGGGCTGGTACATGAATGAGATTTCCGCCGTGTTCCTTGGCATGGGCTTGCTTGCCGGTATCCTGGGCGGTCTTGACCAGCAGACGATCGCTGAGGAGTTCGTTAAGGGTCTCGCCGATTTTGCGTACGCTGCTATCGTTATCGGTATCGCTCGCGGTATTCTGGTCATCGCCGAGGGCGGCATGATCATCGACACCATCCTCCAGGCGCTCGCTACTGCGCTCGCCGGTGCACCCGCTGCCGTCTACACCACGTTTATGTATATCGTCCTTGGCCTGCTCTCTTTGCTGGTTCCCTCGAGTTCTGGACTTGCGGCGCTCACCATGCCCGTCATGGGTCCGCTGACCGAGCTTATGGGCCTCAATCCCGAGGCTGCCGTTACCGCGCTCCAGTTTGCTAATCAGACCATCAACACTATCAGTCCCGTGGCGGGCATGACGGTCGCCGGCCTTGCCGTGGCTAAGATTTCGTTTGGCCAATGGTGGAAGACCATTTGGAAGTTCTTCATTTTCATGGTCGTCTTTGGCCTGATCGTAACGGCAATCTCTGGCATGCTTCCGGTGTAGGTGGTTGTGATGTCTGATCGTTTGACGGTCCTGACGTCTAAGAGCGTCTTTACCGGTACGGGTGACCTGCCGTTTGAAGGTTTCGTAGCGGTCCGTGGCAATCGAATTGAGGCTGTTGGCACCAAGTGTGAGGTAGCTTCGTATTTGACCCAAGCGGACGAGGTAGTTGACCTGGGCGACCGCACCGTCATGCCTGGCCTGATCGATGTGCATACCTTCTATACAGGCTGGGCGCTGCGGACGTTGGGGTCTGATCTGTCCGGCATCGCTGATGCCAAAGAGGCCGTGTCGCTCTTGCGTGCATGGAAAGAAGATCATCCGGATTGCGCGGCGGCTTTTGGCCACAGCCTACCCGAAACGTTGGCATCGGATGCCGAGAACGCAAATACGGCAGCTGTGTTTGACGATTGTTTTGGCGATATTCCTGTCGTCTGCTTTACACCGGGTGCGGAGACCTGCGTTCTCAATGCTGCCGCCAGTGCACGATACGGCTTTACACCCCAGGCGTGCTATGCCGAGAAGATCTGGCGCATGATGAGCGATTTCCTCGCGCTGCCCGAGGTACGTGCGGGGTATTCGGACTACATGAGCATGCTTAACGAGCGCGGCGTTACCGCCATCAAGGAGATGGCGTTTGATGACTACTACGGTTTTGCCGACGAAATGGCTCGCCGTGAGGAATCTGGTGAGCTGACGGTTCGCGTCTCTATGATGTCGCAGCCGGTGGGTGCCGGTGCAAATCTGGCATATGCCCGCGAGGCACGAGCGCGCTTCCGGGGACCGTTCGTTCGTTTTTCTGGCTTCAACCGTATGACCGATCGCGGCGTATGGGCGGGGCTTGCCGAGATGATTGACCCCTATGAGGACTCGGCCGATGCGGGCGCTGCCGGCAAGACGGTCGTCGAGGAGCCAGAGTGGGATCTGATTGAGAACGAGCTGCGTGCAATTGATGCTGACGGCTTCCGATATTCCTTGCATTGCCAGGGCGATGGCGCCGTTCGTCGCACCGTGGCGCTCTATGCCTCGCTGCCTCGAGACGAGCATGGACGGATGCTTCGCCGTCATGCGATTACCGATCTCGAGAACTCTGACCCGACCGATCTTGTCGAGTTTGGCAAGTTAGGTGGAATTTGCGAGGTCTATCCGCAGATTCTGACGCTGGACCGGCGCGAGGATTGCCTGTCGATGATGCGTCGACAAATTGGCGAGACGCGACTTTTGCACAGCTGGAATCGCCGCGGCATGGAAGATTCCGGATGCACAGTGTGCTGTGGCACGGATTTGCCGCTGTTGATTCCGAGCTTGGGCGAGTCAATCTACAGTGCGTGCGGCGGATACTTCGACGACGGACTGCCCGTGAATGAGGTCAACACGCTGACGCTTGTCGAGCTCTTGTGCGCTTGGACTGCCGGGGGCGCGTACGACCTGATGCGCGAAGACGAGCTGGGTACGCTTGAGGTTGGCAAGCTTGCCGATATCTGCGTGCTCGATCGGGATGTGTTCGACCTCGATTATCGCGACGCACGCGATCTTGCGGTTGACATGACGATGTCGGACGGACAAATCGTGTTCGATCGAAATAAGGAGGCATAAGATGCCTGAATCCAAACCGACGCTGCGCCGCGAGCAGATTGCGGGCATGAATATCCACTACATCATGTGGTCGCTCGATTACTTCCTTGATGTGCAGCAGCGCTTGGGCTTTGAGTCCATTGAGCTGTGGTGTGCGGAGCCGCATGTGACGCTCGACCACACGGGCTACTTTGAGGCTGAGGTCCTGGCGAAAAAGGCTGCAGACCGTGGGCTTAGGTATCGTACTCTGTGCCCCGAGAATGTTGTCTATCCTTGGCAGTACTGCGCACGCAAACCGCTGCATGAACAGCGCAGCCTGGCGTACTTTAAGCACGGCATTGAGCTTGCCGAGGTACTTGGGTGCGACCGTATGTCCGTCAACTCGGGCTGGGGCGACTGGGACGAGGACCGCGAGGAAGCCTGGAAGCGCAGCCGCGAGCACTTGTCCATTCTGGCGGAGTATGCCGGCGAGCACGGTCTGGTGCTTACGATGGAAAGTCTGCGTCCCGAGGAGAGCAACCTTGTGACGACGGTTTCCGATGCGAAGCGCATGATTGACGAGGTCGCGAGCCCGTACTTACAGCCTATGGTTGATACAACCGCGATGGGCGTTGCAGGCGAGACGCTCGAGGACTGGTTTGCCGCCTTTGGTGATGGGGCAATTCACGAGATGCACTTTATCGACGGTGACCCGTATGGCCATCTGGTGTGGGGCGATGGCAAGCACGATATGGACGCCTTCGTCGCCACGCTCAACGCCCATGGTTTCGACGGCATGCTGGGCCAGGAAATCACGGACGGTCGTTACTACGATGATCCGGCGGCGGCAGATGCCAAGAACATGGCCGCATTCGAGAAATATCTGATTGACTAAAACAACTATCGGCCACGCAGCCAACGTCATTGATTGCGGCCAAACAAGAAAGGAACTGGATATGAACGCACACGATCTGATCAAAGAGGCAATTGCCGAGAAGGGCAAGTTCGACAGCGTCTACTGGATTGCTTGCGGTGGCTCCATGATTGATTTGATCCCGGCCCATGAGCTTCTGCAGCGCGAGGCAACCACCTTCACTTCGTATATCTATACGGCTCGCGAGTTCGATATCATGCGTCCGCGTCGTCTGGGCGAGAAGTCCCTGGTCATCGCTTGTAGCCACAGTGGCAACACCCCTGAGGTCGTCGAGGGCTGCGAGATTGCCCTTGCTGCCGGCGCTACGGTGATCGCCCAGACCGACAACGCTGGATCTAAGATCGACACCGGTAAATGGACCACGTGGGTCTACCCGTGGGGCGAGGGCGTGCCGCAGGCCGAGGTCCCCGCTGGCATTTCGCTGTCGCTTGCGGCAGAGCTGCTCGATCAGCAGGAGGGTTACGCCGATCTTGCCGATATGTATGCCGGTATCGCCGAGATGGATAAGATTCTTCCCCCGGCACGCGAGAAGGTAAATGCCGAGCTGGGCGATCGCTTTGCCAAGCTTTGCCAGGAGCACGAGTTCTTCTATATTCTGGGCAGCGGTCCCAACTTTAGCCAGACCTACGGTTTCGCTATCTGCTCTCTTATGGAGATGCAGTGGCAGCACTGCAGCTACATCCACTCTGCCGAGTACTTCCATGGCCCCTTCGAGGCTACTCAGGATGGCGTTTTTTACTTCCTGCAGATGGGCTCCAGCGAGTGCCGTGCTATGGACGAGCGCGCCCTGGCGTTCCTTAAGACGCATACCGATACGCTGATGGTGCTCGATGCCAAGGAGTACGGTATGGAAGCCGTGCCGGCGAGCGTCCGTGCCTATCTGGACCCGGTGCTGTTCTATGCCATGAACTGCGAGCTGCGTGCCGCACGCGGCAAGGTGTTTGATCACGATCCCGATTTCCGTCGCTATATGGGTGTTGTCGAGTACTAGAAGGAGCAAAGGCCATGGCATTTAACGTTAACGCGCTCGGATTTGGCGACAACGTCGTCGATCGCTACGAGCATATCCACACCATGTATCCCGGCGGCAATGCGGTGAACTTCGCCGTTTATGCCAAGAAATGCGGTGCCGCACGCTCTGCATACATGGGCATTTTTGGCAATGACGCCGCTGCCGAGCATGTCATTGCAAGCCTCGAGGATGAGGGTATCGAGCTTGACAAGTGCGAGCAGATGATTGGCGAGAACGGGGCGGCTCGCGTGACCGTCGTTGACGGTGACCGTGTCTTCCTTGGCTCCAACGAGGGCGGTATCCGTGGCGATGTGCGCTATGTCCTTGATCGCTTTGACCTTGCGTACATGAAGCAGTTCGATGTGGTTCATTCGGGCAACTACTGCTTTACCGAGCGCGAGCTGCCCAAGTTGAAGGCTGCGGGCGTCACGGTCTCTTTTGACTTTTCGGACGACTCCACCGACGAGTACTACGAGCAGATTGCGCCCTACGTCGATTTCGCTTTCTTTAGTGCGGCGGATGCCGCGAGTGAGGACGAGATTCGCGAGCGTCTGGCATGGGTGAAGGGCCTGGGTCCGCGTTTTGTGTCGGCTACGGCGGGCGCCGAGGGCTGCATTGCTTACGACGGCGAGCGTTATTACCGCCAGCTGGCTAAACCGGTAACGGACATGAAGGACACCATGGGGGCGGGCGACTCGTTCCTCACCTCGTTTTTGATGTGCTATCTCGATTCCGCCAAGCGTGGTGAGGATGGCGCCGAGGCCATCGAGCGCGCGCTCGACTTTGCTGCCGGGTTTGCCTCGACCGTGTGCGGCATGGAAGGTTCTTGGGGCCACGGAGCGCCAATCGTCGAATAGCTTAAGAAAGCGTACGGCGGTCTGGCTATGAGGTCTTGGACAGCCGATGCAAAACAATAAGCAAAACGCGAAAAGGGGGCTCGCCATGTGGTGGGTCCCCTTTTGAACATTGGAGAAGACCATGGGTATTAAAGCGTGCGCGGCTGGTTTTTGCTGCGCGGACGTCTATCAGAACATCGGCGTGTTCTATCCGACTGGTAACGGCATTGACTGGGGTATCCATCTTGCACGAATGGGCGTTTCGGTATCCGCCGTGTCGGTTGTCGGCAAGGACGAGTACGGAGACAAGATGAGAGAGGCGCTGGCCGCTGAGGGGTTCGATATCTCACATCTGCGGGTGGAGGATGGCGACACCTCGGTGATGCTCATGGCATTGAAAGACGGCGTCGATCGCGTGCATCTCGAGGCAATCGATGGCGTAATGGAGACATATCGTCCGAATGAAGATGACCGGGCGTTTATCCTAGAGCATGACATCATTCATACCGACCTGTTTGGCAATTGTTTGGACCTCCTGCCCGAATGGCATGATGCGGGCAGGACGGTGGTTATGGACTTCTCGGTGTTCAGCCAGGATCCCGAATATGCATGCGAGGCTCATTTTCCTTACGTAGACTATGCGTTCATGTCGTTTGAAGAGGACACTCCGGAGCTGCGAGACTGGGTACGCCACGTGCAGGAATTGGGACCGCGCGTTGCGGTTGCCACGCTTGGCGAGAAGGGAAGCATTGCCTATGACGGTGAGCGCTTCTATGAGTGCGGGATCGTACCGGCGGAGAAGGTCGTTAATACCGTGGGTGCCGGCGACTCGTATATTGCCGGGTTTACCAAGGGCGTGATCGATGGCCTTGATATTCCGGCGTGTATGAAAGCGGGCGCTGAGCTGTCGTCCCGAGTGATTGGTTCGTTTGAGCCGTACTAGGGTCAAATGCCTGGAAAGGAGTACGAAATGGTTATCGACATGTTGGTCCATCCTATGCTCTACGGCGAGATCTGTAAGCCGGGTGATGAGCCTGATGGATTCGGCTTTTGGTCACGAGAATTTGGTATGGGGCATATGGGCCCCATGGATTGGGATGAGCTTCAAGTCGAGATGGACGTCTGCGATGTGCAGAAGAGCGTGCTCATGCCGCTCGATGTAACCACGGCATGCGGAGGACACTTTGGCACCAACGACCAGATTGCCATGCTGGTTGCCGCGCATCCCGATCGTCTGTGGGGATTTGCGAGCGTAGACCCGCAGGTGAGCGGTGCCGCAGACGAATTGGAGCGCGCCTTTACCGAGTTGGGGGCAAAGGGGCTTTGCCTGCATCCTGCAAAGCAGGGTTTTGCCCCCGATGATGCTGTGGCCGAGCCGCTTTACGAGCTGTGCGAGCGCTATAACAAGCCGGTGGTTTTCCATGCCGGTATGTCTTGGGAGCCTGGCGCAGAGCTCTCGCGCAGTAACCCGCTTGCATTTGAGCACACAATCGCAACGCATCCAAATGTGCGCTTTAGTTTGACTCACTTTGGCTGGCCCTGGGTGCGCGAGACCGTGGCGATGCTGCTCAAGTATCCCAACTGCTACACGGACACCTCTATCACTTACATCGATTCGCCCGAGGAGATGATGCAGCGTCTTTTCACGGTCGATATGGGGCCGCTGTGGTATGAGCGTGCGCTATCGCATCAAGTGATGTTCGCCAGCAATACGCCGCGCTTCCGTGCGTTCAAACTCAAGCGGGCGCTCGATACCGTGTCCATGCGCGATGATGCGCGAGAAAGGCTCTACTGGGGTAATGCCCTGCGTTTTCTTGAAGGGGATGAGTGAACATGGTGACGCTCGAGACATTGAGCTATCTATCGACTGCTCCGGACCAGTTCATCGATATTACCGAAGACGTGCACGCTGCCATCGAACGCAGCTCGGTGACGAATGGCTTGGCAGCGATTATTTTGTCGCATACGACCTGTGGAATCGTGGTAAACGAGGGGCTGCCCTGCGTGGAGACGGATCTTATGGAGACGCTTGATCGCATCGCCCCACTCGATGCTCCCTATGCGCATGCACACTTCCTGCCGAGCTATGGAGCCACCGGCAACAACTCCTGTGGGCATATCAAGAGCATGATTTGTGGAAACAGTTGCTTCTTTCCCGTCCAAGATGGCCACATCGTGTGCGGAGGTGCCCAGAACATCTATCTTGCGGAGTTTGACGGTCCGCAGAAGCGAAAAGTGTACGTCGAGGTGCTGGGGGAATAACGTTCCTGCAATAATGAGCTGCACCCCAAAACTTGGACGGCTTAAATTAGAACTACTGGAGTGGGAAGGATAAACTGGACTTTCTTTTAAGGATCCTCAAGCGTATTGCCGCTCGTATTCCACTGGAGACATGTAGCCCAGGGTGGAATGCATGCGCACCCTATTGTAATAGAGCTCTATGTA
>NZ_JBBNLR010000033.1:0-15293 GCF_040092375.1 Collinsella sp. CLA-ER-H5 | reverse complement strand
CCGCGCGGCCGTGCCCCTCGTCGTGCAGCTCTGCCGCTCGCAGTCTCATTCCGACGTCGTACAAAGCGTTTCCAGCCATAAAAAGGCCTCCCATTTCTTGTGTCCAAGAAATGGGAGGCAGTTCAATTTGGGACGGGGCTTTTTTAGCTGCTTTTGCCGACGCCCGGCGCTAGCACACGCTGCCGCTACTGCTGAGTTTGTTCCCCGGTGCCGATGTGGACATCGACGATGACCTGGCGGTAGCTGATGCCGCAGGAGTCGAGAATGCGGCGACTGATGCGGCCGTCGTCGGTGTCGGCGTACTTATTGTCCAGGTAGACAACCTCGCCCACGCCCACCTGCGCCAGGATCTTGGCGCAGTCATGGCACGGGAACAGCGTGACGTAGACCGTGGAACCCTCAAGGTCTTTGAGCGAGCCGCGGTAGTTGAGCACGGCGTTGGCCTCGGCATGGACTACGTAGTTGTGCTTGTCCTGTAGCGGGTCATCGCTCGTGCCCCACGGGAAAAAGTCGTCGTTGAGTGCCGAGGGCGTACCGTTGTAGCCCACCGAAAGGATGCGGTGGTTGGTGCTGGCGATGCACGCGCCTACCTGCGTATTGGGATCCTTGCTGCGGCGCTGCGCGGCGATGGCTACGCTCATAAAGAACTCGTCCCAGCTAATAACGTCGCGGCGCTTGCCCGACGCGGTTTGATGAAGATCGTCCGACATGGCAGACACCTCCGAAATCGCAATAGTTTGACACATTGTAGCAGGTGAAAGGTGGAGACGTTTTTGTCCCACCGCCCCCATCGCTACGCGCGACGGGGCTTTTGATTGATGTGGTAGAGCTCGGCCAGGCCGCGAAGCGTCAACGCGTCATCGACCGTCAGGCTGTGGCCGACCAACGCCGCGAGCGCCTCGGCATCGTCGCCGGTGATGACGATGGGCACGCTGCCCTCCCCCGCCGCCTTGGTCGCGCGCATCTCGGCAAGCACCATGTCGAGCATGCCGTCGATACGGGCCACCTCGCCCAAGACCACGCCCGAGCGCATGGCCTCGCGCGTGTTGCGACCGATCACATGTGTGGGTGCCGAGGGCTCGACCTGCGGCAGGCGCGCCGCAGCGGCCGAAAGCGAGCGGGCGCCAAGTGCCAGACCCGGCGCGATGACGCCGCCGACAAAGGTTCCGCGCGCATCGATGACCTCGATATTGGTCGTAGTGCCCAGGTCGATCACGATGCACGGCGAGCCGTAGACGGCACGGGTCGCCACGGCATCGGCGATGCGGTCGGGGCCGATCTCGGCCGGATCGTCGTAGTGCACGGGCATGCCGGTCTTAAGTCCCGGCCCCACGGTGAGCACGCGCCCCGTGCAGGTGCGGGAAAGCGCCGCCTTCCACGGGCGCTCGAGCGCCGGGACCACGCAGCTCAGCACGGCCGCGGCGGGTACGAGCACACCCGGCATGCCCGCATCGGCCGCCAGTGCGGCCATGACCTGCACGAGACGCATGCGCGCCTCGTCTGCTGTGATGCTCGACGGCGTGGTGATCTCGCACGTCGCAAGCGGACATTCCTGCGCCGCGGCCGAATCCTCTGCAAACAGGCCAAAGCGAATGAACGTGTTGCCCACGTCGACCGTCAATATATATGCGCACCCATTAAGCATCGTCGGCGCTCCTTTCGTCTGCCCAGCAGTATATCCCTCCGGCAAACAGGGGTAGCTAAAATAGCCCCGTCCCAAAATGACTAGCTTGCGGCTATACTGGTGCGCGGTCGCGCGCGAGCTCACGCGGCGGCCCTTGGTAACCCGACTTCCCGCGCCGTATCCGTAGCGGCGCTCCCGGGGGAAGCGGATATACGCAAAGGAGTTCTATATGAGCAATCCCTCGAACCGTACCTCGATGCGCGGTCAACTCACGCTGCGCGGCGTCGTCATCGGCGTCCTTGGCTGCGTGATCATCACGGCAAGCTCGGCCTATACCGCCCTCAAGATGGGCGCACTCCCCTGGCCGATCATTTTCGCTGCCGTCATTTCGCTGTTCTTCCTGAAGCTCATGGGCAACGCCAGCCTCAACGAGGCCAACGTCACCCACACCATCATGTCCGCGGGCGCCATGGTCGCCGGCGGCCTGGCGTTTACCATCCCGGGCGCCTGGATGCTGGGCTATGCCGACCAGATCAGCTGGCTCGACATGTTTATCGTGGCGCTCGCCGGCACCATCTTGGGCCTTCTGGCGACAGCGCTCATCCACCGTCACTTTATCGTGGACGCCGCGCTGGAGTTCCCCACTGGCAACGCCGCAGCTCAGACCCTGCGCGCCACCGAGGCCGGCGGCAAGACCGGCAAGCAGCTCTTTGGCTCCATGGCCATCGCAGGCATCTACAGCGTGCTGCGCGACGCTCTGGGCGTGGTGCCCAGCATGCTGTGTACGCTCAATATCCCCGGCGTGACCTTTGCCATCTACAACTCGCCCATGTTGCTGTCCATCGGCTTTTTGGTGGGCTTCGCCCCCGTCGCCTTCTGGTTTGCCGGCGCGCTGCTGGGCAACTTTGGCATCATCGTTGGCGGCACCGCTGCCGGCCTGTTCGATATTGTGACCGCGCAGGGTATCGTCAAGTCCCTCGGTATGGGCCTTATGATGGGCTTTGGAGTCGCCGTCGTCCTTAAGGACATCCTGCCGCAGGTCGCCGGTATCGTCCGCGGTCTTGCAGCCGACAGCTCCACCGACACCGACGAGCAGTCGCTCATCTCGGGCTCGCTTAAGCTCGACGCCGGCGTCATCGGCCTGGGCACCGCAGCCATCGCCGTGATCGTTGCCATCGCGCTCGACCTCGGCCCCGTTCCGGCCGTCATCGTCACGCTGTTCACCTTTGTCACCACCATTATGAGCGCTCAGAGCTGCGGCCAGACGGGTATCGATCCCATGGAGATCTTTGGCCTCATCGTCATGCTCATCGTGGCAGCTTTCGCGCAGCTCGCGCAGGTCAAGCTGTTCTTTATCGCCGGCATCGTGGCCGTGGCGTGCGGCCTTGCTGGCGACGTCATGAACGACTTTAAGGCCGGAGCCGTACTGGGTACCAACCCGCGCGCACAGTGGGTCGGCCAGGCCATTGGCGGCATCGTGGGCGCCCTGGTCGCTGCCGCTGTCATGGTCGCGCTCGTCACCGCCTATGGTCCGGACGCCTTCGGCCCCGACAAGAGCTTTGTGGCCGCGCAGGCAAGCGTGGTCGCCACCATGGTCTCGGGTATCCCGAGCGTGCCGTGGTTCGCAGGCGGCTTTATCGCCGGCATCGTCATGTACTGGCTCGGCATTCCGGCCATGATGATCGGCCTGGGCGTGTACCTGCCGTTCTACATGTCACTCACGGCATTCCTGGGCTCCTGCGTCAAGCTCGCCTACGACAAGTGGTCCGCCCACCGCGACGCCACCGCTGGTCTTTCTGACGAGGAGAGGGCTGCCAAGGACGCCGCCTTCCAGGAGCAGGGCCTGGTTGTCGCCAGCGGCCTGCTCGGCGGCGAGTCCATCGTCGGCGTTATCCTGGCATTTGTCTCCGTGGGCTTAAGCCTGCTGGGCTAAGTCGAGCAGCTGCTCGACAGCAACCATATTGCCTACGGCTTGCCCGGTCGGTAGCTTTTGCGGCTGCTGACCGGGCTTTTTGAAATCGAAACAAAGAAAGGCCGGCGCGCTGCGTTTAACAGCGCGCCGGCCTTATCGGTTAAGCTATCGAAGCGTTCCTGCTATGAACCGAAGTTCGTTGCAGAAACTACGCTCGAAACGCTACATCTGCTTGCGACGACGATCGCTCAGCGTCACACCAGCGGCCACGAGGGTGATACCGCCGATGACGAACACCTCGCCCGCAAGAGCGGAATTGTCGCCAGTCTGGGCGAGCGCGGCAGGCGCAGCCTGTTTCTTGGCAACGGGGGCCTTTGCGGCGGCCTGCGTAACCTGGGGCTTGGCCTGAGGCTTGCTCTGCGGCTCGGCCTTGGGATGATACTTGTCGTACTCGGCCTGCGCGGCAGCCAGGGCATCCTTGGCATCTCCGAGCTCGGCCAGTGCGGCGGCATAGGCGTCGTTGGCATCGGACAGCTTGGCATCGGCATCGCTCAGAGCAGTCTTGAGGCCAGCGGCGGCATCGACGGCGGCCTTATAGCGAGCGTAGGCAGCGTTCAGCTTGACCAGCTTCTCGTTGCCCGTCGTGCCCGCGGCAAGGGATGCCTTGTGGTCGACAGCCTCAAGATCGGCCTTGAGTGCCTCATCGTTGGCAAGCTCGGCCTTGGCCTTGAAGATATCGAGGTTCGCATCGACGACGGCTTCGTTGGCGGCCTCGAGCTGCTTCTGGGCATCGGCGACACCGGCGACGGCAGCGTCATAGGCGGCCTTGGCGTCGTCGACCGCCTTCTGGGCACCGGCGAAGCGCTCGAAGGCCTTGTTTGCGGTGGCAAGCTCGTCCTCGGCGGCCTTGGCCTTCGCCTGTGCGTCGGACAGGGTCTGCGTCTTGGCGGCAACTGCCTGCTTGGCGCCCGAAAGAGCGGTCGCGGCGTGCACATCTGCGGCCTGAGCCTTGTCAACGCCAGCCTGGGCAGTGTCGTCGGCCTTCTTGGCATCGTCAAGCGTGCCCTGCTTGTTCGCAAGATCCGTCTTGGCGGCATCGCACTTGGCGGCAAGGTCCTTGACCGAAGCGGTAGCGTTGTCATACGCCTCTTTGGCCTGATCGGACTTTACCTTGGCAGCATCGCGGGCGCTGCGAGCCTTCGCCTTTTGAGCAGCGGCATCGGTTGCCTTTGCCTTGCCGTCAGCAAGCGTGACGTTTGCCTTATCGAGAGCTGCCTGGGCAGTAGCGGCCTCGCCCTTGGCGGCGTTGAGCTTGGTCTTGGGCGTCTTGACGTCGATACCCTTGAGTTTGGCTTCGGCGGCGGTGTAGGCGGACTTGGCGGCAGCAGTAGCGGACTGAGCCTTCTCGTACTCGCCCTTGGCGGTGTTCATGTTCACATCGGCTGCGGTGAAAGCGTCCTGGGCGGCATCCTGCCCGTTTACAGCTGCGAAGTAAGCTTCCCTAGTAGTTCCAAAGTTCTTCTGCGCCTCGGCGAGCTTGCCCTGAAGCTCCTTGAGTTGCGCCTTCTGCGCCTGCGTGCCGCCAGCGTTATAGGCAGAATCGATGTAGTCGTTGACGAGCTTCTTGAACTCGGAAACAGTGAAATCAGCCTGAGTGTCATCAGCGCTGTAATCGAATATGGTTACCTCGGAATCGGTGTTCTTACCGCTACCGGTCGCGATGCCGATAGCCACCGTAGCGGAATCGATAATGTTGAGATAGTGCCCGCAGGCGTCTCCTCTTTGATTGCCATTCTTATCTTTTGTACCGTGGTACACATCGTAATAGTTTTGGTAGATATAGTACGAATCATAGCGATGAGCCATGAGATCTTTGCCGGCCTCGCTATCCACACCGTACTTTTTAATCCAATTCTCGTAATTAACCTTCTCCTGAGTGTAGAGACCGGTGTAGGGCCAGCCCAGGGTATCCTCGGTCTCACCACCGGTATATGCACCGCCACCACCTGCGAGATTCTCAGCATTATCGAAGTAACAGTTCGAGTGATCCCAAATATTCGATGAATATGAGGCGTTGAGTGCAGCTGCTGCGGTCATGCGGAGGCTGACGCTGAGCGCCGACTGACCGTTCGCCTTGCGGAGGTTGTTCTGGGTGTCGAGATATGTCAGGGCGTTGCGCAGCTGTTCCAAGGAAAGCGGATTGGTGTCGCGAGACATGTCCTGATCGACGTAATCGTCATACCACTCGGCTTTGTCGTCAGCGCCGGTGAGTGTAGCCATTGCGTCCTTGGCGTTCGATTTCTGCATAGCCGTGAAATCGCTGCTGTTGCTGATGTAGGCCATAAAGCCGAGCATGCCCTTATTGATGACTTCCTGGTCAACGGTCATGTTGGACTTGAGGTCAGCAATCTGCTGCTCAAGAGCCTCAACCTGGACATTAGCAGCGTCATAAGCCTTTTCCGCGGCGTTCGAAGCAGCGCAGGCTGCCTCCCACTCACTGCGCTTCTGCTTGCGAACTTCGACAAGCTTATCGTACGCGGTCTTCTTGTCGGCCTCGGTCTGCTGGGCCTGCTCGTATGCCGTCTTCGCGGCGTCACGCTTACTGGCCGCGTCCTTGTACTCCTTGTTTGCCGCATCGTATGCAGACTGGGCAGATGCTACAGCAGCGTTGGCGGCGTTGGCCTTCTCCTGCGCGGCAGCGACGGCAGCCTGGGCGGCCTGCAGATTTGTCTGTGCGGTGGCGTCGGCATCCGTCGCGGCATTGAGCTCCGCCTGCGCGGTCTTGAGCTCACCAGCAGCAGCTTTCTTGGCGGCCTCAAGCGCACTCAGGTCAACACCCGTACCCGAGACGGCAGCATCGAGCGCGGCCTGCGCCTGGTTGAACTTCTGCTGGGCGTTATCGCGCGCGGTGGTTGCGGCTGCGAGAGCAGCGGCAGTCTCCTGCTTCTTGGCCTGGGCAGTCGTCAAAGCTGCCTCGGTATTCTGCTTTTCCTGCTGGGCGCTGGCCTCGGCAGCCTTGGCCTGGTCCAGATTGTCCTGTGCAGTAGTAACGGCCTTATTGGCGTCATCGAGCTTTGCCCGCGCGTCCTCGACGGCCTTCTTGGCGGCCTCGTACTCGTCCATACCCATGGCCTCGAGCTTGGCCTGGGCATCATCGAGGGCCTTCTTGGCCTCATCCTGCTTTGCCTTGGCGTCCTTGAGCGCCTGGGTCTTATCCTCGACACTCTTGTTGGCCTGTTCGAGCTGATCGTTCAGGTCGCCCAGCTTCTTCTGCTGCTGCTCGGTCTTTTCGACGGCTGCCTTAAGCTCGTCGATCTTCTCCTGAAGCGCGGCTACCTCGGCCTCGTTCTGCTCGGCGGCGTTATCGGTCACGGCCTGCGAGGCCTGATTCTTTTGCTGCTGTGCCTGCTTTTGAGACTGGCCCGCCGCGTCGGCCTTCTTCTGGGCGGCATCGTAGGCGGCCTGAGCGTCCTTGAGCTGCTTTGCCGACTCCTCGGCCAGCTGGGCAGCCGTCTTTACGACCGCTTGGTTACCGGCGGCAACGGTGTTCTCTACAGAACTACCCCCCCTGAACAGAATCGCCGTTATCGGTTGACGGTGCGGCGATTGCCGCCAGCGGCGACATGAGCGGCTGAGCGATGAGGCCCGCCGTCAAAACGGTTGCGACGGCGCGGTTAGCAACGCCCTTGACGTTGGCAGTCTTGGCCCGAGGCTCAAAGTGTTGTGGACTGTAGTTTGCCATGGCTTTCTCCCTTTGACACGGATGTATCCATACGTATCAAACGGTAGCTGTCGATTTTTGAATTCTGTTGCGCAACATTGACGACCAGCGTATTTTTTGAAATTCACGCTCTCGTGCTTCACAGTTTCGTCACATTTGAAGGAGCTGGTGCATCATATTCTCGCGGGATGGAATTGAGCCTGTGATTTGCATTTGCTCCCGCGTCATCCGCCCTATCGGATTCTGCATCCAACAGACACCCCGCCCGCCACGGTGTAGAGTTAGGACAACGGGCGCGTTGCGCGGACCGCGCTGGAACGAGGTGGACATGGAACTCGACAAACAACAGATCAAGCGACTACGCGAACGCCATCACCGGCGCCACGGCATCCGCCCTGCCCATAGTGAGGCTGCCGAGCAGACTGGTCGCTTTTTAAAGCGCGCGTTCAACATTCGCGAGGGACGCGCGCCCTATCACGTGATCCGCAAGCGTTTTGTAAACGGGGCGCGTCTGACTGGCTCTCACCTGTGTATCCTCATCATCGCCATGCTCATCGCAAGCATCGGCCTCGATATCGATTCGGACATCGCCATCGTGGGCGCCATGCTCATCTGCCCGCTTATGGGATCGGTCCTTGCCATGGCATACGGCATCGCCACGCTCGACCGCGAGATCACCCTTGAGGCCGTCGCGAGCTTGGCTCTACAGATGGCCTTTTGCCTGGTCACGTCCACGTTGTACTTTAAGCTCTCGCCCCTTGGCACCACCACGGCCGCCATCATCGACAATTCGACACCGACTGTTTGGGACCTTGCCGTCGCGCTCGCGGGCGGCTTTGCGGGTGGCCTGGGCAACTCGCGCGACCAGGAACCCGCCACGCTCATCGCCGGCGTAGCCGTGGCGACCGCGCTCATGCCGCCCCTGTGCGCGGCGGGCTACGGCATCGCCATCGCAAGCGGGTCGCTGTTTCTCTCGGCGCTTTACGAGTTTGGCATCAATGTAGTCTTTATCGCACTGGCTGCCGAAGCCGTGCTGCTTCTTTTGCGCGTGCCGCTCAAGCGCGACCTGAACGGCGACGGCATTGTGACCGCCAAGGAAAACGCCGAGGTCAACGAGCTGTCACGCAAAGTGCGCCGCCGCATCATCGTGGGAACGGTCATCTTTGCCATCCCCTGCATCGTTATGACCGCAGGCTCCATTGGATCGGCGCAGGCCGGCGTGCAGGACGGCTACGGCGTCACCGAGACCACGCGCGAGCTTGCCGCGGTGCTGCCGGGCTTTAAGGATTACACCGTCGCCGTCGAGACCTCGGCCACCGAAGGGGACGAAGAAGGCATCGTCGAGCGCGAAATCGTCGCCCATGTGACGACAGGCGAGGCGCTTGGGGCGCACGACCGCCGTGTCGCCCGCAAACTCATCGACCTCAATGTGCCCGAGCTCGATCGTGTGGAGTTTGACGTAAAGTGATGCGGGACGCGAGGTGGGCCCGGCACGAGAGCGCAGCCGCGGGGCGCAGGCACAGCCAAGCGCAGCGCTACAGCTCGTACTTGTACACGCGGTAGATGTACTTCTCGGCTTCCATCTCGTAGGTGGCGATGGGCAGTCCATAGCGATCGTACTCGGTAAAGGTCTTGGCCTGGCCCGATGCCACGAGCATACTATCTGAATCGCCGACGCGCTGTGCACTGCTTACGTAGCCCGAGAACGGCACTGCGACCTGGTCCTCGAGCTCGTAGGTGCGCGCGTTCTCGTCCACCGTAAAGATGCGCCCAAACGAATGCGTTCCCTTGCTGTAGTCGGTCACCACCGCGGCGCCCAGCTGGCCCCAGTCGAACTTGGGATAGCTCTCGGCCGCGCCAAAGTTGTTGTCGTACAGCAGTACCTGGTAGCGACCGGTTGTTACCGTATCGTCGTTTGGCAGATAGGTCACACTGTGCTGGCCCGCATTGAGCGAAAAATCGCCTTGGGCCTGCAGCAACTTGTCCTCAAAGCCCGAACCGGCCCAAAAATCGGACAAGCCCACGGAAGGCTGTAGCAAGGTCATTTACGCAACATATGTCCAGAAAAAGCGGGTGGTAGCCGGTACGGCTACCACCCGTTTGTCTCATATCCAGCCCATAGCAGGCCAGCTACTTCTTAATGCCGTGTCCCAGACGCTTGGCGACCGATGCAACGGCCTCCTCGCTGGCCGGTCCGCAGCTCACGCAGCCATCATGGGCACGCATCTGGCCGGTGACCTCGTCCATCGCGAGCGGCGCCACCTTCTCGAGCTTAAAGCCCTTGCCAGCGCGCATGTTCTCCTTTGCCACGCTGATCATGAGCTTAATACGGTTGAGCTGGTTGACCTCAGACGCACCGGGGTCGTAGTCCACTGCAACGATGTTGCTCTCGGGGTGCTGACGGCGCAGCTCCTTGATCACGGCCTTGCCCACCACGTGGTTGGGCAGGCACGCGAAGGGCTGCGTGCAGATGATGTTGGGCGCACCGTGGTCGATCAGGTCGAGCATCTCGGCCGTGAGCAGCCAGCCCTCGCCCATGTTGTTGCACACCGAAAGCACTGTGCGGGCCTTGTCGGCCATGGTGCCGATGCGCTCGGGAGCCTCAAAGCGGCGGGACCTTTCGAGCATCTCCTCCACCGGCGTACGCATCCAGTCCACGAGTTTGATGAGCGCCTGCATACCAGCGCGCGTAGTGGCAGAGCTTCCCAGCTCGTCCTTCTGCAGCTCCGCGTTGCTCATGGAGTACAGGAAGAAGTCGAGCAGACCCGGCACCACGGCCTCGCAGCCCTCGCGCTCGATCACGTCGACCACATGGTTGTTGGCCGTAGGGTGGAACTTGACCAGGATCTCGCCGACCACACCCACGCGCGGCTTGGTGCCCTCGCCCACGAGCGGCATGGTGTCGAACGCGCGGATGGCTTCGCGGCACAGCTTGGTGTAGTTGTGCCTGTTGAACTTAGGCGCCAGCTTGCGGGCACGCGCCATGTATTCCTCGTAGAGTGCGTTGGCAGCACCGGGCGTGGCCTCGTACGGGCGGCAACGGTAGAGCATCTGCATCATCACGTCGCCAAAGAGCACCGCGTAGACCGCCTGCTTAAGCAGCGCCGGCGTAACCTTAAAGCCGGGGTTGTCCTCGCCCAGCGCCACGGCCGAAAGCGAGATTACCGGAATCTCGGGGTGGCCGCTCTCGCGCAGCGCCTTGCGGATGAGCGCGATGTAGTTAGTGGCACGGCAGCCGCCGCCGGTCTGGCTGATGACCACAGCCGTCTTGGACAGGTCGTACCGACCGCTCTCGATGGCCTCCATGATCTGGCCCGTCACCAGGATCGACGGATAGCAGATGTCGTTGTTCACGTAGCGCAGGCCGGCCTCGACGGCATCGTGGTCAGTCGAGGGCAGCAGCTCCAGGTTGTAGCCGGCACCGCGGAATACCTCTTTGACCAGGTCAAAGTGGATCGGCGCCATCTGCGGGCACAGGATGGTATAGCCCTCCTCGCGCATCTGCTCGGTAAAGGGCACCTTGGGCCACGCGGTCGAAGCACTCTCGCGCTGCGCCTCGAACGTGTACTTGCGGCTCGCAAACGCGGGGGCATCCGTAGAGGGCGCCACCGGCGCGGCGTCGCCTTGCTCGTAAGTCTCGCCCGCGGCCGTGGCCTCGGCCAGGCGTTCGGCCTCCTGGTCCTTAAGCGCGGCCATGAGCGAGCGGATGCGAATGCGCGCGGCACCCAGGTTGGATACCTCGTCGATCTTGAGCACGGTGTAGATCTTGCCGCTGGCTTCCAGAATCTCCTGCACCTGGTCGGTGGTCAGGGCGTCCAGGCCGCAGCCGAAGGAGTTGAGCTGGATCAGGTCCAGGTCGTTGCGCATCGTCACAAAACGGGCGACGGCGTACAGGCGGCTGTGGTACATCCACTGGTCGACGACGCGAATCGGACGCTCGGGCTTCACTAGGTGCGCAAGCGAATCCTCGGTAAAGACCGCAAAGCCAAAGCTCGAGATAAGCTCGGGCAGGGCGTGATTGATCTCGGGGTCGTTATGGTAAGGACGGCCGGCGAGTACGATGCCGTGGCCGCCGTGGTCCTCGACCCACTTAAGGGCCTCCTCGCCCATGGTCTGGATATCCTCGTGGAAACGCGCGTCGGCCTCAAAGGCAGCGTTGACGGCGGCATCGACCTCGGAGCGCGTGATCTTGGGACCGCGCACGCGACCGCGACCGGCTTGCGCATCGGCCACGCGGTCGACGGCGAGCACCTGGTACAGGCGGCGCTTGAGCTCGGTCTTATCGTGATAGGGCACAAACGGGTACAGGAACTCGATGTTCTGCTCGCGAATCTCGTCAATATTGAGCGCCAGCGCCGTGGGGTAGCTCATGACGATGGGGCAGTTATAGCAGTTGCCAGCGGTCGGATCCTCCTTGCGCTCCCAGCGCACGCACGGCATCCAGATAAAGTCGACATCGCGGTCGATAAGGTTCATCACATGGCCGTGGCTCATCTTGGCCGGATAGCACACGCTCTCGGACGGCATGGACTCGATGCCCGCCTGGTAGGTCTTCTTGCTCGACTGGTCGGACAGCTGCACGCTAAAGCCCAAGCGCGTAAAGAACGCATGCCAGAAGGGGTAGTTCTCGTACATGTTGAGCGCGCGCGGGATGCCGACGGTACCACGCGGGGCCTCGTCGGGGCTCAGCACCTCGCGGTCAAAGAGCAGCTCGTTTTTCTTTTTGAAGAGGTTGGGGGCCTCGGTCTTTTGCTTTTTGTGGCCGGCGCCCTTCTCGCAGCGGTTGCCGGTAATGAAGCGCCTGCCGCCGCCAAAGTCGTTGACGGTGAGTTGGCAGTTGTTGGAGCAGCGACCGCAGCGGACATGCTTTTGCGTCACGGTAAGGTGCGCGATGTCCTCAGCCGAAAGGATGGTCGAGGTGCCATCGGCACCGGCGCGATCGCGGGCGAGCAGGGCCGCACCATAGGCGCCCATGCAGCCGGCGATGTCGGGACGCACGGCATGAACGCCGGTGAGCTGCTCAAACGCGCGCAGCGTGGCATCGGACATAAAGGTGCCGCCCTGAACGATCACCTGGCTGCCGATCTCCTTGGGGTCGCGCAGCTTAATGACCTTGAACAAGGCGTTCTTGATGACGGAATAGGACAGGCCGGCCGCAATGTCGCCCACCGTGGCGCCTTCCTTTTGCGCCTGCTTGACGCGCGAGTTCATAAAGACCGTGCAGCGACTGCCCAGGTCGACCGGGGCCTTGGCATGGATGGCGGCGTCGGCGAACGCGCGCACGTCCATGTTCATAGAGACGGCGAAGCTCTCGATAAAGCTACCGCAACCCGACGAGCAGGCCTCGTTGAGCATGATGTGCTCGATAACGCCGTCCTTGACGCGCAGGCACTTCATGTCCTGGCCGCCGATGTCCAGAATGAACTCCACGCCGGGCAGGAATGCCTTGGCGCCACGCAGGTGCGCGACGGTCTCGATCTCGCCGGAGTCGGCCTTGAGGGCCTCGATGAGCAGCGCCTCGCCGTAGCCCGTGGTGGTCACGTGGCCGATGGTGCAGCCTGCAGGGATATGGTTGTAGAAATCGGCCATGATGACCTTGGCCGTGCCCAGGATGTCGCCGTTGTTGTTGCCGTACCAGGTGTGCAACAGCTGGCCGTCCTCGCCCACGAGCGCGGCCTTCATGGTGGTGGAACCGGCGTCGATGCCAATGAACACGCGGCCGGTGTAGCCGTCGAGCTTGCCCTTGGGGACGACTTCCTGGTCGTGGCGGGTTTTGAACTCGGCGAAGTCCTCGTCGGTGGCAAAGAGCGGATCCAGGCGCTCGACCTCGGCACCCTGTGTGTCACCCAGGGCATCGATAGCCTCGATGAGCTGCGGGAACGTGCTGAGCTTGTTGGACTCATGCGCCATGGCGGCGCCGCTCGCCACAAACAGGTGAGCGTTTTGGGGCACAATGCGGTGCTCCTCGTCCAGGTTGAGCGTAAGGTAGAAGCGGTGGCGCAGCTCGGAGAGGTACTGCAGCGGGCCGCCCAGGAAGGCGACGTTGCCGCGGATGGGACGGCCGCACGCCAGGCCCGAGATAGTCTGGGTCACGACAGCCTGGAAGATGGAGGCCGCCACGTCCTCGGGGCGGGCGCCTTCGTTGAGCAGCGGCTGGACGTCGGTCTTGGCAAAGACGCCGCAGCGGCTGGCGATTGGATAGATGGTGGTGGCGTTGGCCGCGAGCTCGTTGAGGCCGCTGGCGTCGGTGTGCAGCAGAGTGGCCATCTGGTCGATGAACGCGCCAGTGCCGCCGGCGCAGGTGCCGTTCATGCGCTGCTCGATGCCGTTGTCGAAGTAGATGATCTTGGCGTCCTCGCCGCCCAGCTCGATGGCGACATCGGTGGCCGGGATAAGGGTCTCGACGGCACGCTTGCTGGCGATGACCTCCTGGACAAACTCCAGGTCGAGCCATTGGGACAGCAGCAGGCCGCCCGAGCCGGTAATGGCGCAGGTCATCTGGGCCGTCGGCAGCACGGTCGCAGCACCCTCGAACAGGTCGCGAGCGCAGGCGCGGACGTCGGTGTGGTGGCGCTGGTACTTGGCATAGACGATCTGGTTGTCGTCGTTGAGCACGGCGAGCTTAACGGTGGTGGAACCCACGTCGATGCCCAAGTGCAGGTTGCCACGAGCGTTCTCGGGGTTGAAGATCGCGCCTTCGGGGGCGTGGGCGGCGGTGACGGCTACGGGCTCAGCGGCGGTGGCGGGCTCGCTAGCGATGGACGTCTCCCCTGCCGCGTTCTTGGCCTCGGCAACCGCCTCGGCGACCTTCTCGGCAGCGGCAGTCGCGGCCTTCTGCGCGGCGTCCACCACGGCGGGCGCAGCCTCGCGTGCGGCAGCGACCACACGGTCTTTAATGCCCTCGACGAGTTTGCTCATTGTCTCTCCTCTTAGTTGTTGGACTCGACGGTTGCGGTGGTGTCGACCGCGTCCTCGAGCTGCAGGTTCAATAGCTTCATGCCGTATTCCGGCACGTTGATATCGATGGGTTGGCCATACAGATCACCAGGGCGCACAAAAGCGAGCACCGTCATAATGCGCGCCATGGCCTCGGGCGATTCGGTGAGCCCGCGCTCAAACCAGCGCTGAATCATGCCGACCTCGGCGCTCACGACGTAGGTAACGTAGTAGTCAAAGAACGTGCCCAGCGCCAGGCCCAAAATGCCCGTCTGTGCACGCGGCACCACGGCCTCGCGTGCGGTATCGATGATCTTTTTAATAAAGGCGGGGTCGCCGCCCGGGCCCAGCAGCGATCCGATTAAATCGCGGTTGGCCGCAAGGTAGCGCAGCAACTCAACCGAACCGGGTGCCGGCTCGAGCTCATCGATGTTGTGATAGAGATCGGGCAGCTGAGCTGCGGTGATGAGCTCAATGCGCTCACGGATCTCGGCCAGCAAGCCGTCCTCGATTTGATTGATAAAGTCGGGGATATCGCGGTAGTGCGAATAGAACGTGCGGCGCGTAAGGCCAGCGCGCTCGGTGAGCGACGCGACATTAATGCGCGAAAGGTCGCCGCTTTCGGCAAGCTCGCTGGCAAGTGCCTGGCGAAGGGCACGCTGCGAGCGAAGGGACCGGCGGTCGCATTTTTCGAGCTGGGACAAGCGTCCTCCTTGTTACTCAGTCTGTGCGCTATTGCACAGTGCGAGTATTATTGCACACCGTGTGTATCAACACGTAAAGGCAATATTTAGGATGTGACGAAGGGGCAGCCTCTTTGTCACATCCAGCGACCGCCTAGGTTGTGCCGGTTGTGCCAGGCTTTTAGAGCGGCATTACCGATTGTCCAAAATGTCATTCGTGGGTAGAATAGTGTCGACGGCAGCCCAAGTTCTGGAAAGCTGGGCAGCGCCGTTGCTTGGATTAAGGGGTCAACGCCTTAGCGGCGGCGACCCCTTTTACGTTGCTTCGAACGTTGCTTGAGTGCCTCGGAAAGCCCGACGAGCGCTGTGAAGAACGAGACCAAAGCGGTCAGAAGTCTCACAAAATCAATCAGATCG
>NZ_JBBNLR010000032.1:0-19425 GCF_040092375.1 Collinsella sp. CLA-ER-H5 | reverse complement strand
TGCGGCGCGGCTGCGCCTCTGGCACTTCAACAACATTGTCGCAGCCCCGACCCGCGGTCACGAGCGGGGGCTCCTGTCGTTTCCGTGCCCCTGGATTGGGTCATAGTGTCTGACTTATGCTCAACCTGCGGGGCAATTCATCCCCAAACAAGAAGGCCGAAGCCCCAAAGAGCTTCGGCCTTTGCTTTCTCGCTGTAGACGTAACGCAACTTATCGATTCTCGATGCTGCCGATATTCTTGAGTTCGATGGAGATGAGGCCGTTGGGCTCATTGACGAACTCAATGTACTCGGAATTCGAACCCATCTCGGCCGGGAAGCTGATCTCGATGCCCGTATCGGTACGAATCTTGTGATTGCGCACGGCCGCGCGCTCGACCTGCTTGCGCTCCACAGGAACGCGCTCAGGAACCTTCTCCTCGGTCAGTGCCGCGCGCACGCTCTCTTTGATGACCGGCTCGTCCTCAAAGACCTCATCGACGATATCCCAAGGCGGCAGCTCCTCGTCATCCTCGACCTTCTCGGCAACGGCAGCCTTAACCTTAGCGAGCGCTACGGCCGTATTGGCACCGTGTTCCTCGGCGACTTCCTCGACCACACGCGTCACGGTGTCGATGACCTCCTTACCCGATACGCCCGTGTCGCACTGCAGCAGGCCATCGGGGATAAGCATACGATCCTCGCCGGCAATCTTGCGCTTCTTGTCCACGTAGCCGATCTCCATGGTGCTCGCGCGCACGATGGCATAGCTTGGCACCTTTTGCGAGGGATTCGGCAGAATAGCGTAGTGGCGCGCGATGTCGTTGCGTACCTCCCCTTCCTCGCGGCCCACCTCGTGCATAAAAGCCTGCTTGGAGCCCAGCAGCATCACGGCAAACCAGCGGGCATCCTCATCGTCGTCAAAATCAGCCACGAGCACATCGGTAGACTCGGCTTTCTCGGCTTTGGTGAGCTCGGAGGAGATAAACTCCGCAATCTGCTGCGACAGGTCCACGAATTCGCGCTCGCCAAAGAAATAGCCCTTGAGCTCGCCGCCGAACGCAGAGTTCTCGGCAAACGTGGCGCGTTTATTGTCGGCCGAGGTGCGTGCGCGGCGCAGATGCGTGGTTACGAAATTGCGCACGGTACGACTTTCGATATCGAGCTCGCGCTGGCTCATGACGTTGACGGCAGAGTCAAAGTCCAGGATATGCAGAATCGCGTGATTGATTTTCATATACGGCATTCCGTTCTAGATCGATTTCGGCACGAACCAGTATAGCGGTCGATCCCGCCCCAGGCGCATCGAAGATTGGTGCATCGGGGACAGGTTGCTTTGCACCAATGGTTAGCGCAGGAGCTCGGACTGCCAAGCCTCGAGCTGTTCTGCCAAGCTCTTGCCGGCAGCGGGCATGTCGATCTGGGGACGTTTGGGCAGAAGCGCACACTTAAGAATCGCAACGATAGTCTGCGAGACAAAGCGTCGTGTATCCTTGTCAAAGCCTTGCGCAGCTTGGAGCATCACGGGCAGGCTCTCGCGCAGATTCCCAGCGATATCCGCAAACCGCTCAGCACCCGTAGCCTCAAGCACGGAGAACAACGCATCTACAAAACGCTCGCGCTCGCTAGGCGACACCGCAAGCAGCATCTCGCGAATGGAGCCATCAACGTATCGAGCACCGGCGGACAGGCGCTCACAGTACACGAAGTCGCGACCATCAACCACCCAGCTAAAGGGATTATGCTGAAGCAGGCTGAACTCGGTGCTCTCAACGATGGCATAGTCCTCCTGTGTCTCGAAAATCATGCCAAAGATCGACGACCGAGGTAGCGTCTTGTCGATTCGACCGGATAGGTCGGCGAAGGCGTTGCCGCTCAGAAACTCCTCGACGAAGCCCGGACCATCATGGGAATACGCCCGTTCGATTCGCTCACGGGCGACATCGGGGCACATCGCCGCACCGTACACCGCAAGGTTTCCACCCTTGGAATGACCTCCGCACAAAAGCGGCCCGTCAATCGCATCCGCCGCCTCGTCCACATAACGCGTCGCGGATTCCTGGGCCGGCACAGGACACCGGAACGCCATGTTAAAGTCCTCTTTCCAGCCCACAATCGTGCTGTCGGTCCCCCGGAAGGAAAGATAGCTAAACCCCGCCGGAAACCGGAACGCCATGGCTGCAAACTGCTCTGTCGCCACCACATCGCTCACGGCACGATAGCCGCAAACGTGCACGCCACGGTAGCGAGGGCTTGCTGCCACGGCCTCCAACAAGGCCCTGCTCCCCTCTGGGTCCCACAAGTCGTCAATCATGTCCCGGTAGCACTCGGCACGCAGCAGCTCGCGTACGTCTAGGCCCTGCCAGTCCGTCAGCTCCGCCATATCACCCGGCAAACGCAAATAGGACAGCCACGCAAAGACCAGGCTATCCACCGCGCAGAACGGCCGCTCCTCAAACGGATCAAACGCCGTCTGGGCATAGGTCAAAAAATTAGGCGAATCCGACATGGCCCTCCCATCAACTATGGTGCATTGAGGTCAGGTTACTTTGCACCAAAAAGGCGCCCGGGCCGTGTGGACCCGGACGCCTTCATTGTAGCTTTTCGCTCTGGCGAGCTTGATTTAGCAGGAGAAGTCGACGCTGTCGATGATGTCCTTGAGGGCCTTGGCGGAAGCGGTGAGCTCATGCTGCTCGTCATCGTCCAGCGGGACGGGGACGCGGCAGACAACGCCGTCGCGGCCAACGACAGTCGGCATGGAGATGGCGAGATCGGACAGGCCATACTCGCCCACCATGAGCGAGGAGACGGGCAGAACGGTCTGCTCATCGCGCATGACGGCGGTGCAGATGCGCTTGACGGCCATGGCGACGCCATAGTAGGTGGCGTGCTTCTTCTCGATGATGGTGTAGGCGGAGTTCTTGACGTCCTCGGCGATACGCTTCTCGGCAGCCTCATGCTCCAGGTGGCCGTGAAGCTCACAGAAGGTGTTCAGCGGAACGCCGGCAACCTGAGCGCTGGACCAAGCGACGAACTCGGAGTCGCCGTGCTCACCCATGACATAGGCCTGGACATCGCGCGGGTCAACCTCGACGTGGGCACCAAGCATCTGCTGCAGGCGGCCGGTGTCGAGCACGGTACCGGAACCGATGACGTGGCCCTCGGGCAGGCCGGACATCTTGATGGCGGCGTAGGTCAGAACATCGACCGGGTTGGAGACGATTAACAGAATGCCGTCGAAGCCGGACTTCTTAATCTCGGGAATAATGGACTTGAAGATGCTGACGTTCTTGTTGACCAGGTCCAGGCGGGTCTCACCGGGCTTCTGGGCAGCGCCAGCAGTGACGACGATCATGGCGGCGTCGGCGACATCGGAATAATCGCCGGCGTAGATCTTCATCGGCTCGGCAAACGTCATGCCGTGCGCGATATCCAGGGCCTCACCCTCGGCACGGTTCTTGTCCACGTCGATGAGGACCATCTCGGAGAACAGACCACTCTGCATCAGTGCGAACGCCGAAGACGAACCGACGAAACCGCAGCCGACAATAGCGACCTTCTTCTCGTTAACCATTAGAAACTCCCATCTCTCTCCACAAACAAGCCGCCCGGGAACGACCCGAGCGGCTTGTCGTAATCCCAATACATCCAATCGGGACTTTGATTATGCCCCTATTCGCAGCCAAAAATCGACCGTTTACCGAAATTGTTTGCAGAATTCGTAAAATAACTGCACGAAATCGGTTTCGAGCTATTGACGGGTCGAAATAGGTTTCTAATACAGGCCAGCCTCGCGAATGGCCTCGACAGCCAAAGCGATCTGATCGGGCGGCAAGACCAGTGCCATACGCACGTGCCCCTCGCCCGAAGGGCCAAAGCTCGCGCCCGGCGTCACCACAACGCCGGCCTTCTCCATAAGCTCCTCGCAAAACGCCATGGAATCGGTGCGACCACCGGGAAGCTTGGCCCACACAAACATAGAGCCATGCGCGTTGGGACGCTCCCAGCCCAGGCCCTCAAGACCGTCGCACAGGGCATCGCGGCGTTCCTGGTACTTCAGACGCTGCGCCTCGACCTCATCGCGCGGACCGTTCAGGCAGGCGATAGCAGCCTTCTGGATCGGGAAGAACATACCAAAGTCGATCTGGCCGCGCAGCTTGGCAAAGGCAGAGACCACGTCCTCGCGGCCGACCAAAAAGCCGATACGCGCACCGGTGACGTTAAACGACTTGGAGAGCGAGAAGAACTCCACGCCCACCTCGAGCGCGCCGGGATACTGCAAGAAGCTGCCACCCGGCTCGCCGTCGAACACGATGTCGGAGTACGCGTTGTCATGGACGATGAGCAGATCGTGCTCGCGGGCGAAAGCGATGATCTCCTCGTAGACCTCGGGCGTGCCCACCGAGCCGACCGGGTTCGCGGGCAGCGACACGATCATATACTTGGCACGGTCGGCAACCTCGGGATCGATACCCGCCACATAGGGCAGGTAATTATGCTCGGCAACCAACGGATAGTACTCGAGCTTGGCATCGGCGATCTTGGCACCTGCCTCAAAGACCGGGTAGCACGGATCGGGAACCAGAATGGTGTCACCCGGATCGAGCAGGGCCAGGCCCAAATGGCCCACGCCCTCCTGTGTGCCGTTGCACGACTGCACCATGGACGGCGTAATGCCCGAAACGCCAAAGCGGCGCTCATAGTAATCGCACACGGCTTGCTTGAGTTCGGGCAGGTCGCGCAGGGCATACTTCCACATCTCGGGATCTTGGGCTGCCTGCGTGAGCGCCTCGACCACGTGGTCGTACGGCTTAAAGTCGGGCGTGCCCACGCTCATGTTGTAAATGGTCTTGCCCTGAGCCTTCAGCGCGAGAAGCTTATTGTTGAGCGAGGCGAAGACCTCCGCGCCAAAGCGGTCGAGACGCTGCGATGCCTGCATGGTGCCACCTTTCGATATAAAAAACGCGGCGCTCCGACAAGAGCGCCGCGCGATACGGGCCATCAGATTTCAAAAGTGTAACGCTTACAACCCCCGTATTGGTTCAATTTAGCCAACCTTAGTCAATTGGATTGAGGGCGTCGATCTGCGCGAGCCACAGACGTGAGCTTGCGTCACTCGGCATACGCCAATCGCCGCGCGGGCTGAGCGTCACCGAACCCACCTTGGGACCATCGGGCAGGCAGCTGCGCTTAAACTGCTGGGCAAAGAAGCGACGGTAGAACGTACGTAGCCATGTGTGGACGGTCTTGACATCGTAGACGCCCTCAAAGCTCTTGAGCGCCATGCGGTAGATCTTGGCCGGCTCAAAGCCAAAACGCAGCAGGTAGTAGAGGAAGTAGTCGTGCAACTCGTATGGGCCCACCAAATCCTCGGTCTTCTGCGCAATCTCGCCGTCGCCCGTGGGCGGCAGAAGCTCGGGGGACACCGGCGTATCGAGGATATCGAGCAAGACCTCGGCAATGCGCCCGCCAAAGACATCGGCGGCATAGCGCACCAGATGGCGCACAAGCGTCTTGGGCACGCTCGCGTTGACGGCGTACATGCTCATGTGGTCGCCGTTATAGGTAGCCCAGCCGAGCGCCAGCTCCGACAGGTCGCCCGTGCCAATGACAAAACCGCCAGCCTGGTTGGCCAGGTCCATCAGAATCTGCGTACGTTCGCGCGCCTGGCTGTTCTCGTAGGTTACGTCCTGCACGGCCGGATCGTGCTCAATGTCCTTGAAGTGCTGCTCCACAGCCGCGTGGATCGAAACCTCGCGGAAGCTCACACCCAAGTCGCGGGCGAGCGACTCGGCATTCGACTTAGTGCGGTGCGTCGTGCCAAAGCCGGGCATGGAGACTGCCGTGATGCCCGTGCGCGGCAGCCCCAGTGCATCGAAGGCACGCACGGCTACAAGCAGTGCCAGCGTGGAGTCCAGGCCGCCCGAAAGACCGATGACTGCAGCCTTGGTACCCGTATGGGCAAGGCGGGTCTTGAGGCCGGCAGTCTGCAGGTCGAGGATGGTCTCGCAGCGCTCGGCCAGGTCGCCGTGGTCGGCCGGCACAAAAGGCGCGCGAGGGAAAACGCGGTCGATATCGCAGGCATCGCGCAGAGCAGGCTCTTTGGCCAGCACGCCCTCAAACGAAAACTCAACGGTCGTGGCCTCCGGCGCATCGTCCGCGCGCGCCCACGTCGTCGAGCGACGGCGCTCGGCAACCAGGCGGTCAAGGTCAACGTCGGCGATGGCCATATCGCAGGTAAGCAGTTTGGTCGCGGCGAGCTTGGAGCCGTTTTCGTAGACGAGGTTCTCGCCCGCAAAGACCATATCGGTCGTGGACTCGCCCTCACTCGCGTCCGCATAGGCATAGGCGCAGTACAGGCGCGCGCTCTGGTTGGATATGAGGCTGCGTCGGTAATCCGCCTTACCGATAATCTCGTCCGAAGCCGACGGATTGAGGATCACCGTCGCACCGGCAAGCGCCATCTCGGTCGAAGGGGGCGCCGGCACCCACAGGTCCTCGCAGACCTCAACGCCCAGCACCATATCCTCGGCACCTTCATCACAGCAGCGGTAGACAAGCCCCGAACCCAGCGGAACCGGACCCTGACCGGCAAACTCGACCCACACAGAATCTACGGGCGCCGGAGCAAACCAGCGGCGCTCATAAAACTCACCGTAATTGGGCAGATACTTTTTGGCCGTGAGGCCCAAAAGCTCGCCCGCGCAGCACACGGCGGCGCAGTTGTAGATACTCTCGGCAACTGCAACGGGAAGACCGATGGTAAAGACAATCGGCAGCCCGCGGGTTTCATCGAGAATATGTGCCAGTGCGGTCTCGCAGGCATGCAGTAATGTGCGGTTATGGAACAGATCGGCCGCGGTATAGCCAGTCAGATTAAGCTCGGGCAAAACCAGAGCACGAACGCCGCGCTCGGCAGCCTCGCGAACGGCCGCCAGCGCAACCTCGGCATTGCCCTCGACATCGGCCACGCGAATCCGCGGCGACGCCGCCGCCACACGCAAAAAGCCATCGTTCTTATTAGCCGAAACGCAGCATTGCTTTGTTGATCTGGACACTGGAGGCCCCTTCTACCCTGAGATTCAGTCTAACGGACGTTCACATATCTCTAACTAGCCAAAGCAACCTCCCAGTTTACTGAGAGGCCAACCTGTGCTAAGAGCATGTATTTCAAAATTAAGGCATATCAACGTCACATCTGCATATCAACGTCACATCTTTCGCAAATAATTCAATTGAAACACAACTACCATCATAATTGAAAATACACCAAGTCCTGTAACGAGAATTGAGAACATCGCGATGCTCGTGAACAGCGAAACAAGGAGTGTTGAAATAACAACAGCAACCGATTGCAAAGACTCCCTAATTGAAAACAGGCCTATCGATTCAGATCCGTCTCTCGCCAAATCCTGCAGCGATGTTATGAGAAGCACATCTTGAATGGCGTTTCCGGCACCGACGATAAAAAGGAAAATAAACGATATCCCAGACGCATAGCGATAGCCAAACGCCAGATACGCACCGAGCGCAAGATACGTCACAAAACAATATGATTTAACGCAATCGGAACCACTGATTAAACGACCATATATTGTATTTCCGAACAACAGTCCGATTGTAAGACTGCTCTGAAGGAATCCGTATTGTATCGATGACGAGTCAAATTGCAATTGCGCTATAGCTGGCAAAAGAGAATTCAGAGAGCCGAATGCCACGCCACTAGAAATATCGATTAATAGGAAACCAATTGCCAAGTGCTTCGCGCTAAGATCACTAAATTCAGTCCTGTATTTTTCATTTTTGCTTATCCCCTCTTTATCATTAACCTCGATAACCGACGGAACATCTCGCAGCAACCAGAACGACGCGGCAAAAGATAGCGCGTCTAATGCAAGAACAGCCTCCGCCCCAAATTGAGCGACAACAAAACCGCCGGCAACTGGCCCCAGAACCATCATCAAATTCTGCAGAAACCCAAACGAATTATTAATTACGTCGCGATTGATACTATTCGTATTGGCTCTTAACAACGAGTAAAAGCAGGGCATTTCAACCGTTCGGCAAAGCGATACCGCGCACGTAATAGCAAACATACTCCATTTACTATCAACAAAAATATAGCAAATGAATAATCCCGCGCGAATTAAGTCTGCCAATCTCATGGCCTGCAGTGTCCCGATACCCATCTTCTGAGGCAGCTGCGCGAGCGCAACTGAAAACAGAGAGGGGGCAAATCTGCAGCAGACCATCAAAGCAGTTGCAGAAACATCGTGAGTTACCTCGTAAATCAGCATTGGCAAAGCAATATTCGCACACCAATTGCCTATTTCGCTTATCCCTCTAGCAATATATAGGACCCGAACCGGACGGCTAGCTCTCAATACCGTGAACATCACGATTAACCTCGTATTTCAGGCCTCGTTCATCCCTTAATAGGAATCCATAATCAACCAAATACCGCCTCAACACGGCATAATCAGGATAGAGCTGTGAAAGCACACGATTAACCTGAAGCTCCGTATAACTTGTATTTAATTCAAAGAAAGAGACGGCCCATAGCAGCATGATTCTTTTATAGCTTTCCTTTTTTGGAATTGAAACCAGCTCGCCATTCTTGAGAAATCGTTTTTTAAAGTCTATTAGCTCATCCATTCACATCCTCCATTTCATACGCATCTAATACTAAAAATGCATACGCTTTAGGTCATCGCATTCAGCTTCTTTATTCGAACTAATCTAAATAATTTGCTCAAACACTCTTCGAAAGCTCGTTTTTCACTCTGAGTAAAATGCCCTTCCCAGTCAGTCCACGAACAGGAAGGCAACTCACAACGAGCGGAGTCGAAGCCCTCTGCCGTCGGTCGTTCAAAATGCACGATAACCTTTTCGACATCGACATCTGTAATCAGGTCAGAATGAATGACCTCGGTACCGTCTTCGAATGTCATATACGGGTACATCACGTAAACCACCTCGCAATCGTAAGTCCAGTTTAGCATCAAGCTATTTCGCCAAAGACAGCAAGCCCCCCTTGATGAGTTGATGGTATCTGTTAAACGTCACGCACGATTCACATCTGGTGGGTACCCTGATGGCTACACGAAACGAAGCAGATTTACACCGGGAGGACCCCGTATGACAACCAAGTACACTGACGCGCCGCGCACGCGCGTTATGACGCCGGCATCGCTCAACAACGGCGTGCACGAGAACCACTCCATCGGACAGACCATGGCCATCGCGCCCAAAAAGGGCCTGTTCGACGACATTTCCATTCCTCAGATCATTGCCGGCGCCGCAGCCGCCGCCACGAGCGTCGCGCTTGCCTCCAAGATCGGTATCGCCGGATCGGTAATCGGCGCCGCCGTGAGCTCGGTCATCACCGTTGTGTCTTCGCAGGTCTACCGCCACTTTATCTCTGCCAGCGCCGAAGCCCTCAAAGGTACACACACCGCCGACGACTACCCTGCCGGCGCCTATGAACCCGTTGAGCTTGATGCCGAGGAGCACCTGGGCGGCGCCGCGACTACGCAGGAGATGCGCCAGATTGCGGGGCGCGCGACCACGGCGCGCGTCGCTCCCGACAGTCTGCGCGCCAAGGCGGCGGCAGAGCGCAGCCAGACGCAAAAGAAGGTCATCGTCTTCTCGATCGCCATCGCCATCGTCGCGGTCATCGCCTGCGCCGGCGCCATCCTTATAACCACCGCCGGTGAGGGTCTGGGCGAGCGCCCCGAGCCAATCCTTTCGTCGCGCACGACCGAGAGCGATGCAAATGGCAACACCCAGTCGCAGGATCAGCAGGCACAGGCGGACGGCACGCAAGACAGTTCTACCTCTGCCGATTCGTCCTCGAACACCCAAAACCAATCGCAGGGCACCGATTCCTCTACGGCCAACAGTGGCACGCCGTCCGGCACGACCGACTCAAGCCAAACGACTGACGGTTCACAGCCGAACACGGGCGACCAAACGAGCGACACCACGTCGGGAACGGGCGCAGCAGACAGTAGCAACACCAACAGCTCGAGCGGAACCGCTTCCGGCACGGCATCTGACAACTCGAGCCAAGGCACGGCATCGGGCAACTAAGCACATTTGTCTCTCATAGATAACCGACCTGTACAACGGGCGCGAATCGAAAGCGGTTCGCGCCCGTTTGCCTTGGGCGCCGAGGCGGCACGCCCCGTGCGATGGTAAGATGCTTTGGTGTGTAAAGAGGAGATTTGCCATGAGCAAGACAATAGTTAGGCCCACGCTTTCGCTGGGCAACCACATCTATCTGTATCGCCTGCTGCGCGATGCAATCGGATGCGGCAAGCAAACGTTTATGACGCAGGTCGAGGAGGCACTCGCCGCTGGTGACATGGCCGCTTATGACCTCGGCTTTGAGTCCACGCGCGAGCTGCTCGAGGAGCTCGACGACTGCATTAAGCTGACCGTCTTTAAGGGCGGTCGCCTGTATGCCACCGTCATCGCCAACGATGCCTGGGATGCCGCCCTTGCCAAGGGCGAGGACAAGCCCAAGGCAGCCAAGGGCGCTAAACAGTCCTACAAAAAGAAAAAACGCGGTGAGAAGGACCTCAAGGCCGTGCGTCCCAAGCACGTTAAGCGTCCCGAGCCCGTAGTTGAAGCTGTGCCCGAGCCCGAGCCCGAGATCGAAGTCGCTATTGAGGTAACGGCAGAAGCCGAAACCGAAATCGCCACCACGGCCGATCCCAAAGTCATATCCGAGCAGGAAGCCACTGCGGAGCTCAACGAAGCTCCCAAGTCGACAACCGAAGAAGCCGCCGACCAGCCCGAGACGTCTGCGTTCCAAAACAGCGATGTCTTTGGCGACGAGGCCGAGGACGATCAGCCTTGCGAGCCCGCAGAACAGGACGCTACCGAGGTGGCATCGGAGCCCGAGGCACCGCAGCCTGCCATCTCGCTCACGGTCGTCTATGACCCCGAGAACGCCAACGCCGGCATCACCACCATGGCCTCCACGCCCATCGAGGCAAAGTCGAGCGTCGAGAATCAGAGCGCTCCGCAAGTCGAGTTCGACACCGCGACCGCAGACGCACCCGCCATCGTCGAGCCCGCAGATTCCGCGGCGATGCCGAAAGCGGACACCGAATCAGTACTCGGCGCCGAACCCGCGCCCGTCATCGAGGTGACGCCCGTCAATGAGCAGGCCTTCGCACCGACGATGGTACCGGCCCCCGCACCCGTAGCGCCCGCCATCCCCGAGGACTTCCCCATCGATTTCGCAACCGAGGTCTTCTGCCCCGGTCCATTGCTACACCAGCTGTCGACCTATCTCCCCTACGGCGCCGATACCCTCGGCATTGTCGGCGAGTACTACTGGATCGCCCGCGAGCGCGGTACCATCGAGGCCGCGCGAAACCGCGCAAGCTTCCCCCTGCGTTACACGCAGGCAGGCGAGCGCCACGAAGTCACCGTGCGCATCCGCCGCAACACCACCGGCGGCCTCGGAGCCGCCTGGACCATCGACAAGGTCAACGCCCCGGTCGAGTAAAAAACGGCCTCGGATAGCCAATTGACCATCCGAGGCCGTTTAAATTCAGGCCTTTTAGTTGTCATCGGCGCATATAGACACCAGAGAAGCAAGCTCCTCCTCAAGTTGCGGAGCAAAATACCTAAAAGAAACTTGTGCTCCAATCGGTATCGACTCAATCATATTCGCAGCATTATCTGAAACACGGTACGATGCAGTTTCACCTGTCTTTAATTCCTCTATTGAGCAGACAGCGTCTTCAGCATCAATCGACCTAAGCATGCCTTTACCTTGCAACATCACATCGGCATGCCCACCAGCTATTTCCAATGAATCTGAGTTTGTCACAGACATTTCTCCGGAATCTCCGCGCGGCATCTCTTCTTTTGTTGAACAGCTCACCAATAAAGCCATCAACACCAAAGACAGGACTAAACGAATCGTCCTACTTCGAAAAAGTCGTTCCATAAGTCCACGCATAATAACTCTGATCATACTTCAGGAAGGATAAGGATGAATTCCAGCCGTCCGCTATGCCAATCATCTGCCTTGTCTCTCCAGTTTTCTTACCAGTAAGTGTGGCGTAAGCCTCCGCTGTTACAGAATGGGCTGATCCGTTGTACAAACTCGCATGTAAAACATTCGGTCTATTAGAGTTAATCTCATTTTGAATGTTCACGATAGCCGGGGAGGAGACAGTGCGAGCGATAAGATTACTCCCTCTGCTTGCGCAGTAATTTGTAAACCCCGTTGCACAGGTTGAAATCGGCGTTCCGCCCAAAACAACACCGGGAACAGTCTGTTCTTCATCGGAAAGAGCATGGGTATTGGTGTAATTCCATATCTGCATATATTGCGAAGGGTCGCTATATAAATTGGCAATGCCATACAGTTCCGCAACGTTCGAAAAAGCTGTCACCATACAAGCATAGTGGGCGGTAAGCCTCTTAATCTCGCTTTCATCATATGACATAAACTGAGAAATGGAACGAAATCCAGATACTGTGTAATCCTGCATTTGAGTTGCGTAAATTACAACATCGTTCCAGCTTGAAGGTTTATTCGATAAAACGACAGGCCGTCCTTCTATGGAAACAGCCGGGATTGTTCTTCCGCAATTTGTTGTTATTGAACCGTCCAAAGATTGCACGCCGAATTCGAATGGATTGATCATTACGACTGGGTTATTGAAAGAATAAGGCTCGACACCAAGATCTCCTCCCCGATCCATAGGGCTGACTAAGCCGTCTCCAAAACGATATCCCGTAAGTATTTCATCATCTGAAGCATCTAAAACCAAATAGCCCGCGGCTCTATTGGATGTCACAACCGGAACAATGTAACCAAGCGGGGACCCATCAACGTCTACAAAAGGAATAGGGTCAGAAGGCGTATACGAAGAGCCGAGGAGTCCCTTTATATATTTATCGGCAAGCTCTTGCGCAATTTCAGAAGTAAATTGTATCTGCTCACCATCAATATTGCCCGTCGAAGCAAAAACCTCTTTCGGACGTGCGGCTAAGGCGACAATTGAAGACGCGACAAGTTGCAGAAAACGACGACGCGAAAGCATATGTTCTTCTTTCTAGAGGAGCGACTTATAAGATACTCCTATTCTATAACCTTTTTTGTAACGTTACAGCACTGGTTATATTTCAATTCGATTCGCTTATGTCCTTGTAACCCAATACGTCTTTACGTTTTAAACGGAATTAGAAAATCACTCATAGCAAAAACGGGCTTTAATCCCAAAGAGATGACTTTGATTATGAATCAAACCAGCAGCCAGGGCATAGCTGCAGTGCAATTGCTACAAGAAAGGCCGCCCTTGCTGGCGGCCTTTCTACTTGCTACTAGTCACGCGTCAGCTTGCGGTGAATACGATGCGGCTGGGCTGCGTCCTCGCCCAGGCGCTCGATGCGGTTGGCTTGATAGGCCTCGAAGTTGCCCTCGAACCAATACCAGTTGCCCGGATTATCGTCGGTGCCCTCCCACGCCAGAATGTGCGTGGCGACGCGGTCCAGGAACATACGGTCGTGGCTAATGACCACCGAGCAGCCCGGGAACTCGAGCAGCGCCGCTTCGAGCGAGGACAGCGTCTCGACATCGAGGTCGTTCGTGGGCTCGTCGAGGAGCAGCAGGTTGCCGCCCTGCTTGAGCGTAAGCGCCAGGTTCAGACGGTTGCGCTCGCCACCGGAGAGTACGCCAGCGCGTTTCTGCTGGTCCTGGCCCTTAAAGCCAAAGCTCGCCACATAAGCACGGCTCGGAACCTCGGTCTCGCCGACCATCATGTGGTCCAGGCCGTCCGAGACGACCTCCCACAGGTTCTTGTCGGGGTCGATGCCGGAACGGTTCTGATCGACATAGGAGATCTTGACGGTCTCGCCCACCTCGAGCTCGCCCGAAGTCAGCGGCTCCAGGCCCACGATGGTCTTGAAGAGCGTAGTCTTGCCCACACCGTTGGGGCCGATGACGCCCACGATGCCGTTACGCGGCAGGGTGAAAGAAAGGTCGTCGATGAGCACGCGGCCATCGAACTCCTTGTGCAGATGATGGGCCTCGAGCACCTTGTTGCCCAAACGCGGGCCCACAGGGATGCGGATGTCGGTCCAGTCGAGCTTCTGGCTTGCGCGGGCCTCGGCCTCCATCTCCTCGTAGCGAGCCAGGCGGGCCTTGTTCTTTGCCTGGCGAGCTTTGGGCGAGCTGCGTACCCACTCGAGCTCGGCCTCCATGCGCTTGGCAAGCTTGGCATCGCGGTTGCCCTGCGCCTCGATACGGGCGGCCTTGGTCTCCAGATACGTGGAGTAGTTGCCCTTGTAGGGATAAAGGTGACCGCGGTCGACCTCGCAGATCCACTCGGCAACGTTATCCAGGAAGTAGCGATCGTGCGTGACGGCCAGCACCGCGCCCTGGTAGTTGTGCAGGAAATGCTCAAGCCACAGGATCGACTCGGCGTCCAGGTGGTTCGTGGGCTCGTCGAGCAGCAGCAGGTCGGGAGCCTCGAGCAGCAGCCTGCACAGGGCCACGCGGCGGCGCTCGCCGCCGGAAAGCACGTTAACCGGCATGTCGGAATCGGGCAGCTGCAGGGCGTCCATGGCCTGGCCGAGCTTGGAATCGATATCCCAGCCGTCAGCGGCGTCGATCTCGTCCTGGAGCTTGCCCATCTCGGCCATGAGGGCGTCCATGTCGCAGTCCGGGTCGCACATCTCCTCGCCGATCTTGTTGAAGCGATCGACCTTGGCAATCATGTCGCCAAACGCCATGCGCACGTTCTCGATGACGGTCTTGTCGTCGTCGAGCGGCGGCTCCTGCTGCAGGATACCCACGGTGTAGCCGGGGGTGAGCCTGGCATCGCCGTTGGAGACCTCCTCGATGCCGGCCATGATCTTGAGCAGGGTCGACTTGCCCATACCGTTGGGGCCCACGACGCCGATCTTGGCACCGGGGTAGAAGCTCAGGGTCACGTCGTCAAGGATTACCTTGTCGCCATGGGCCTTGCGAGCCTGATACATCTGGTAGATAAACTCCGCCATTTGTCTGTTTTATCCTTTCTACCTGCTGTTTCCATATTCTTGTTTCGCTTTAGTGGAAACGAAATGAGGAAACCGGCTCTGAAACTTAGCGAAAAAGGGGCATGGTTGCCCACACCCCCTAATACTACCTGGGAAAAGTCCCCCGGGACACACTATGAACTGCGTACGCTAGTTTTCCGCAACCTTAACGAACAGCCCGCTGAGATTTGCGCCACAGCAGATACGAGTAGACGTAGACGGCTCCGACCGAACCAAACGCCAGAACCGCAATCACCGCGGCGACGACTTCACTCGAAAGCACCGCACCTGCCACGCCCATCGCAATCAGGCCAACACCCAGCACCATAAAGCAGGCACCGCCAAAGCGCTGCGTACGGCGCCAGTTCTCGGGATCGGCAAGCGCCCAAGGCGTCTTGATACCGAGCGTATAGTTCTGCTTCACACGCGGCAAGTAGTTGCCTACGCCGATGAACAGCAAACCGATAGCACCGGAAATCAGCACGTTGACCGAACCGACCGCCGGCACCACGCCCCAGACCGTAAGCTCACCCAACCAGCTTACGGCGCACATGAACAAGGTGAAGGCGATTACGAAGCCCTGATAGAACTTGCCCGAGGTTCGATATGCCTCACCTTTGGGATCGATGCGCGGCACCACGCAGAACATTGCGAGAAGCACCAGAGGCAGCACGCCGAGCGCGGAGGCCATCCAGCTGGGACCCCAACCGTCGACGGCGCCGTTCGCGCCCCAGTGCGTGGGAATCTGCCCAGGCAAGCTCGGCATCACCATGAGGTGCGCTACGACATTGGCGACGCACAGAGCGATCAGCGCAATCCACACACGCCGCGATACCCCCGTGGCGTGAATGCCCTTGTTTTCGTTATTCATCCTTATCACCTTCCGTGTTTGTAAAGCCCATAAACCAACCAATCAAATCCTGCATGACGGTGGTATTTAAGCTGTATACGATGTTTTGGCCATGGCGCTCGTCGGTCACCAACCCGGCGTTTTTGAGCGTCGCCAAGTGATGGCTCAACGACGGCTTGCTGATGTCAAAATGCTCGGCAAGCTCCCCGGCCGTGCGATTGCCCTCGCGCAGCAGTTCCAAAATGTGACGCCGTGTAGGATCGGCCAGCGCCTTAAAACCCTCTCCCGGCATAAGACCTCCTCTCATCATTTCGTTCGACGCGCACACTATACTCGATATTTAGATGTTTGTCTAACTATCTAACCGCAATGCTTCAAACCACATCAAAGCAAACGCCATCGCAGCCTATGGGCGATTACCTATAATGGCGATAGCTAGAACACGATTCACTTCCCCATCGGAGGATGTCTATGACTGAAACCACAGCCGCAACTCCCAACGAGACACGCGACACCAAGCTCGAGATCATCATGGGCCGCGAGGCACTCGATAAGCTCGCTGATGCCACGGTGCTGGTGCTCGGCTGCGGAGGCGTGGGATCTAACTGCTGCGAGGCACTTGCCCGCGGCGGCATCGGTCATTTCGTCATTCTGGACAAGGACATCGTCGCGCCCAGCAATATCAATCGCCAGGCTATCGCCTTTCACAGCGCCGTCGGCAAACGCAAGGTCGATGTTATGGAAGCCATGATTCGCGATATCAATCCCGCCGCCACCGTTATCAAGCGCACCGAATACCTGCTGAGCGACAACATCGACGAGTTCTTCGCGAGCGTTTTGGAGCAAACAGACGGCAAGCTCGACTACGTCGTCGACGCCATCGACACCATCTCGGCCAAGCTCACCATTGCCAAATATGCTCAGGACCACGGCATTCGTTTGGTTAGCTCCATGGGCGGGGCCAACAAGCTCCATCCCGAGTGCCTCCGCTTTGCCGACATTTTCGATACGGTACGTGACCCCATGAGCCGCATCATGCGCAAAGAATGCAAGAAGCGCGGCATCAAGAGCCTACATGTACTGTTTAGCTGCGAGGAATCGGTTAAGACACAGCCCCGCGACCCTTCCAATATCCACGAGCGCACCGAGTTGGGCACCGCCAGCTTTATGCCGCCCATCATGGGCCAGATGATTGCCGGCGAGGTTATCCGCCAGATCAGCGGGCGCGGCACTGAGCGCGTACGCTCCGATGGCCAGCGCCTGGACTAGCAGGATGCCCTGCGATGGAACCGCGATTCTTTGACACGCATTGTCACCTTGATTTGATGCTCAGCCCCGATGCTGCAGCCAGTGAGTCGGCGGCGTTGGATCTGGGGCTCTTTGACTGCGGGGTCGACCCACGCGACTTCGCGGCAGCAAAAAAGCGGGCCAGCCGCTACCCAAACATTATCGCGGGCGCTGGCCTCCATCCCTGGTGGCTCGCCGACGGCCGTTGCGGTCCTGCCGAAGTCAATCTGCTTTGCGAAGTTGCTGACCAAGAGCGCTATATCGGCGAGGTAGGACTCGACTTTTCCGCGCGCTTTGCCGGAAGCGAACCGCTACAAATACAGGCATTTGACCGGCTCTGCAATGCCCTCGTGCAGCATCCTCTTGCAGGTCGCGTGATATCAATTCACGCCGTTCGTTCAGCAGGAGCCGTACTGGACGCCCTCGAATCGCATGGGCTACTCATCCCAAACCCCGACTCCCCCGCTATCATCTTCCACTGGTTTAGCGGCACTTCGGACGAACTCGCCCGCGCGCGTAATGCGGGCTGCTATTTTTCCGTCAACGAACGCATGCTCGCGACCAAGCGCGGTCGCGAATACGCACGACAGATTCCACTCGACCGCCTGCTGCTCGAGACCGATGCGCCGGCCGAGCCAAACACAGAAACAAGCGCGCAGTCGCTCATCAGATCGCTCGCAAGGACCTCGATGCGCATTGCCTCACTCAAAAACTGTGACGCAAAGCGCATCGAGTCGGTAGTTTTAGCAAATGCGCACTCTGTTTTTGACCTTCGCTAACCCCTGTGGGCAAAAATGCCAAGGGGCATGCGAATCGCACAACGCAGTCCCTATTGGTAGGCAGTACAATTCGGCAGCATTACACCAATTCGTGCATGAGATCACGGTTGCGTGCATACAATTCGTCAAAGATATGACGGCGCGACGCATATAACTCGTGGGCAGCCATATCGGGCACGATTGTTTGCGCAACGCCAAGGACTTGGGCGAGCTCATCCCATGATGCATAGGCGCCACCTGCGAGAGCTGCCATGATGGCATCACCGAAGCATGCACCCACCGTAACCTTGGCAACCGAGACCTCGCGCCCGCATACGTCGGCGATAGCCTGCATCCAAACTGGATTCTTGGTTCCACCTCCGACAAGCATAATGCGCCCAATTGGCAGTCCATGCTCTCGCTCGATAATGTCGACATGGGATGCAACGGTATACGCGACGCCTTCCAAGGCGGCGCGAACCATATGGGCTCGCGTATGCCTTCCGGTCAGGCCAAAGAAGACGCCACGCGCCTCGGGATCGTTGAGCGGAGTACGCTCCCCCGCAAAGTACGGCAGACACAGGAGCCCATCGGCACCCGGCGCCACATCGGCGGCATCATGCGCCATAACCGAATATGCATCGGGGCCACCGTGGTCCTCGGCCTCTACGGCGTCGCGATACAGCTCTTGGCGCAGCCACGATGTGAGTGCACCCGCCGTATTGGTCCCCGCGCAGATCCCGTAAGTTCCGGGAATGATAAACGTCCCCGGCCACAGGCGGGCATCATCGATCATATGATCGGCTAGGTAGATGAAATACGCCGTACTCCCCAACTGAATCATCATATCGCCGGGACGGAATACACCCGTCGAAATGGCCTCGGCACCAGAGTCGCCCGTTCCCACTAAGACAGGTGTCCCTGCCGCGAGCCCCGTCGCCTCAGCCGCACGCTGCGACGCTCGCGGACCTCATCGGCAAGCTCGCCCGAAGCACCACGACCGGCAGCCGAACTGCCGATGACCATCGCATCTGGAAGACAATTAAAGAGAAGTGAATCGGCAATGTCCGCAGTCGTGCGGTCGTCGAGATAAACCTCCCCCCCCCCTCGCTCGTGATGAAGTGAAAAAGCTTGAGGTCGTCCAGGCGCAGCGCCGTCTTGCGACGCATGGTGTGAGTGAAATCTCGGTCAATCAGCCCGAGATCACCGGCCCAGGCACCGCAAAAAATGCAGCGCGTGAACTGCGCTTGGCGGCTTCCACGACTTGCGACACGCTTCCGCCCGGATAATACAACGGATCACCTGGCAGAGGACGCAGACTAAACTGAAGGGACTGACCCCGGAGGAGTTCCGGAGCCAGTCCCTTGCGGCGTAGTGGAGTGGGTATGATGAATTGGACACCTAGTTAAGAGCGAAAGGTGTTCAAGATGACCCAAAGAAGAAAGCGATACGACAGGCAGTTCAAGGTCTCGGCGGCAAAGGTGGTCCTGTCCGGGGAAAT
>NZ_JBBNLR010000031.1:0-19543 GCF_040092375.1 Collinsella sp. CLA-ER-H5 | reverse complement strand
TTTGTCAGTTTTGACCGCATTCAAACCACCGAAATAGACTAATGCCCGGGAACAAATCGAATTGCTCCCGGGCATTATCGTCCTAGCTCGAAAAAGTGCTAAATGTCAATTCTGGTCTAACAGAGCCAAAAATTTTGCCGTTCCTATCCGACACTTGGCCATTGTGTCGGATAGGTCGGGCGGTTATTCGGGCAAGTCAATCTTGCCGACAAAGCTGTAATAAATCTCAATGTCCTGCCTGCGGGTGCCGTTCTCATCATAGCTGCACTCATGCACCACAATTTTCTCGATCATTTCCCGCAAGAGAGTGGGGGTCAGTTCTTCAAAGGCAAGGTGCTTGCGGACAATGCCCATAAATTTCTCGGCGTTGACGGTAGCTGCCTGTGACTTGTCCAGTTCGGCTTGCAGGGCGGCGGCTCTCTTTTTCAGCTCCGCTTGCTCGGCTTCGTAGTCAGCCGACAGTTCCATGAAACGCTCATCGCTGATTTTGCCGTTTACATTGTCCTCATACAGCCGCTTGATAATGCGGCTGATTTCAGAAATGCGTTCCTGCGCCTGTTCAAGCTGCTTGATGGCTGCGGCGGTCTTTCGCTTGCCACCGATCTCGTTCTGCTGGACAAGTAGTTTCACAAACCGGCTCTCATGCTTGGCTGCGTATTCGGTCACTTGCCGGAGATTTGCCAGGACACCAGCGGTCAACAGATCGGTGCGGATAAAGTGCGCCGTACAGTTGCGGGTGCGCTTCTTGTAGCTGCCGCAGATGTAGCAGTCCTGTTTGCGGTCTTTGTTCTGATACCGCTGCTGATACAGCACATGGCCGCAGTCGGCGCAGAACAAAATCCCGGAGAACAGCCCCACTTCATCGTAGCGGTTCGGGCGTTTGCGCTGTTTGCGTAACTCCTGCACCCGTTCCCATGTTTCCTTGTCGATGATCGGCTCATGGTGGTTCTCGAAAATGGCCTGCTTCTCGACGGGGTTCTCTATGCTGTGCTTGACCTTATAAGAAGGCTTTTCCGTTTTGAAGTTCACCAGACATCCGGTGTACTCTCGGTTTTCGAGGATATGAACGACGGTGTTGGTCGCCCATTTGCACTCATAGCCTGGGTGATAACGGCGGGTGCTGCCTGTCCGCTGATATTCCAGCGTCCCCGGCGTGGGGATTTTTCCATTGTTACCCTCCATAACTTCTGATTGTTGCCGTCTTGACGATTATGTATCTTTACATTACCTTCTGAAACATATGGCGCACCTTGTCCAGGCGGCTGTTTGGACGGCGGGGCTGGATGACCGGCTGACCGACAGCGGCCTGATATCCTTTCAGCTCTGTAAGGCATACGCTCCGCCCGTTGGTGTAAAAGGCCAGATCAGTACGGTATGCCTGTATACAGCGGGCGGGAATCTCGCCAGTAAAGACAACTTCATCCTTTTTTACCTGGGCCGTTTCGATGGTGGCACAGTATTTCGGTGCATCATGATAAGCCCTGGAAAGGTATTCCTGGGGCGCATAGAGGATGAAGGAGAGATAAGGTTCCAGCAGCTGCGTCCCCGATTCCTTCAATGCCTGTTCCAATACAATCGGGGCCAATGAGCGGAAGTCCGCCGGCGTGCTGACCGGACTGTAATAAAGCCCGTATTCAAAGCAAATCTTACAGTCCGTTACGTTCCAGCCGAACAAGCCCTGCTCCAGCCCGTAACGGATACCATCCCTGACAGCGTTTTGAAAACTCTGGTTCAAGTATCCCAGCGAAACCCGGCTCTCGTATTGTACACCGGAGCCAAGCGAGAGTGGTGTAACAGACAGTCCTATGGATGCCCAAAACGGGTTGGGCGGCACCTCGATATGGATGGTGTGGCTGGCTGCTTTGAGCGGCCGCTCCATATAAATGAGGGAGGGTTCCTTTACCACTGTTTCAAGCTTGTATTTTTCCGACAGCAAAGCGGAAACAACCTCCAACTGCACCCGGCCCAAAAAAGAAAGAATGATCTCATGGGTGATGGAATCCACTTCGCAACGCAAAAGCGGGTCAGTATCCGCAAGTTGCGTAAGAGCGTCCAGCAGCCGTTCTCTTTGCGCTGCCGTTTTCGGCGCAATCGTCGTCCGCAGCATGGGGAGGGGGTCCTCGCGCCACCTTTTACGAGGGAGCCGGGTTTGGTCCCCTAATACATCGTTTAACCTCACGCTGTCGCTGGGAAGGATAACAATTTCACCCGGATAAGCGGTGTCTGTCCGAACAATTTCCCCTTTGGATGGAATACGCATCTCTGTGATTTTCAGCTTTTCTCTCCCGGCCAGGGCCACCGTATCCCGCAGGCGCAGCGTTCCGCTGTATAGCCGTAGATAGACACGCCGCTGGCCGCAATCTGTATACTCCACCTTGAAAACGCTGCCGCATAGGGCGGCGCCCCCCCCTGTTCCCCAATCGGTTGGAACAGCCCTGTCACCGCATCCATCAACGGTTGAATGCCAAGGCCCTTTTTGGCGCTGCCATAATAGACCGGGAACAGGGAGGCGTCTTGAACCCGCCGCTGTTCCTCCCGCACAAGTTTTTCCCGGCTGATTGGTTCTCCTGCGATATACTTTTCCAATAATTCATCGTTATTTTCGATGACCGCATCCCATGCTTCTATGTCGGTATTTTCCTCCAAGACTATTTCCGGGGACAGCGACACCGTCTGCTTGATGATAATATCGGCGGAGAGCTTATCCCGAACAGACTGAACCACGCTCTGCAAATCAACGCCAGCCTGGTCGATCTTGTTGATAAAGATAACGGTGGGAATGTTCATTTTCCGCAGGGCATGGAACAGAATACGGGTCTGGGCCTGCACGCCATCTTTAGCGGAGATCACCAAGATGGCCCCATCTAAAACAGCCAAAGAGCGGTACACCTCCGCCAAAAAATCCATGTGGCCGGGCGTATCCACAATGTTAACTTTACATCTGTGCCACTGGAAGGAAGTGACTGCCGCTTGAATGGTAATCCCACGCTGACGCTCCAAAAACATGGTGTCCGTCCTCGTTGTCCCTTTTTCGACGCTCCCCGGTTCTGAAATGGCTCCGCTGGCATATAGCAGGCTCTCCGTCAAGGTCGTCTTTCCAGCGTCTACATGGGCAAGAATTCCAATATTGATTATTTTCATGTGATTGTCCTCCCTTTACAGCCCCAAAGGGCATAAAAATCCCCAGCAGTAAAATACTTTTACCCCTGGGGATTATAAGTTGCGGACATACACATATACAGCATACACCTGTTTGTGATTGCTGTTTTTGGGGATATGTCAAAATTGATAAGGCAAAAGTATTCTTAAATTGGGTACAAAAAACTAAGCCCCTACAAAAGGAGCTATCATAATCCTTTGTTCCCACTCTTTGATTATAGTTTTATTTAAGAATACCTTGCCGCATATTTTTTACTCCTTTTCTGGTTTAAATCATTGTATCACATCAGTTTTAGGAAAGCAAGTACCTAAAAGAAATTTTTCTTCCCCTTATATGTAACAATCATACCGGCTTCCTAGCGTTCAGAGTGTTTTCTGCTGTCTGCTGTGGTGTTTGGTTGGAATTGTCCAACCAAAAGCCGATCCGTGGTGTTGTCTGCATTTTACTAAATACAAATTCAATGTATACAGAAAGATATAAGGAGTGGGAGGGATTCCGCCGTAGTTGGCATTGTAGGAAAATCCAAAAGTTTAGATTTTCCCACAATGCTTATCTTTTGGTCTTTGGTTCGGAATAGTGTAGTGCTGGCGGTCTATCTCTTGTTTTCGGTTGCTTGCTTCCTTACCGTACATGAGCATTGTCCGCCGAGATATATCCACCATTGAGGTAGCGCGAGACGGCGGCACTCGAAACGCCGGCCAGCTCGGCCACATCTTTCATCTTTACCACAAGCACCCCTGTCATTGAAATCGCTTACACAATGATACCCAACCCATACCGGCAAATTTAGCAAATGGGACGAGCCACATGGATCATTTCAACAGCCCAGGTCAAGCAAACGTCAGCGAGCGCGCAGCTGCCGTGGCGAGGTGCCGCGAAAGAGGAGCGACGCGTACTTCATGTACGCGAGCGACGGTTTGAGCGGCAGATCGCCCGGAAGATGCGTGCGCAGCGTCGAGCGGTCCGGCGTTCGTCAGAACGACGGAACATAATAGCCCGGCAGATGCCCGCGCAGCGTCGAGTGGTCCGGCGTTTGTTAAAACGCCGGAACATAGTTACCCGTGGTATTCGCCGTTGTACTGGATGAGCGTCAGGTCCTCCACGCCGTCGAGCGCGCGAATGGCGTCTGCATAGGGCATGTCAACGCCGTCCGAGAACACCTCCACGGTCATCTCCACCTTGTCACCGCGCATGGTCTTGGACTTGACGGTGAACTTGGTGCGCCCAAATGCACGCACGATATCATCACCGGTGGTCTGGCCAGCGTAGTGAATCACCATCATGTACACGCGCGCCTTGTCCTGGTGGCTCGCAAAGCCGGCAATCATCACCACAATCACCACAGCCGTGAGCCCCACAAGCGCATACATGCCGGCGCCCGCCGTAATGCCCGTGGTAATGGCCCAAAACAGATACAGCAGATCGAGCGGGTCCTTGACCGCCGTACGATAGCGGACGATAGACAGAGCACCGACCATACCGAGCGAGATGACCACGTTGGTCGAGATCGCAAGGGTGACCATGCACGTGAGCACGCACATGCCCACGAGCGTCACGGCAAAGCTGCGCGAGTACACCACGCCGGTAAAAAAGCGCTTGTACACGCAGTAGATCAGGATGCCCATGGCGAGCGCCACGAACAGCGACAGGCCAATCTTGGCAGGGTCGACCTGGCCAAACGCCTCCAAGACGGAGTTCTTAAAAAAGTCCTTGGTGCTCATGGTCTAAATATCCCCTCGGTTCTCAAAGTCCGATTCCCAGTAGTTGAAGCCGCGCAGGTAGGCGGTCTTTTCGTAACACAGGCAGTACTTAGAGACTGCCGTGAGTTCCGCCGCGCCCGGCGGCACCATATCGCGCACCAGCTGCGGGCAAAACTCTGTAAACTTGACCTCCATCACCAGCTTGCCGGGCTCCAGGACCGGCAGCGCGGGCAGCGTCGCGTCAAAGATATCGAAGCTTCCCACCGCGGCACGCACGTTCATGTCAAACGTGATGCGCACGGTGCCCTCATCCATCACCCACGGCTCGCGCTCGTAGTCCACGATGGTCCGCGGGCGCATCATATTGCAGATGCACTCAATGTAGAACTCACGGCAGAGTTGGTGCGGACTCCTCAGCAAAAAGTCGTAGTCGCCAGCCAGGATCTGCTCAAACTCACCGCGCGTGAGCGGCGCGTCCTCCTTGTAGATCCAGCTGCCGTACTTCTTTTTGCGCTCGAGCTTAATCACCTTATCGCTGCCGTTATAGATGCGCACGCGATACTTTTTGCGCATAAGGATGCCGGCGTCTTTTTCCTCGTAGGCCGAGTTGCAGTAGTCGTCAAAGTACAGGCTGCGAATAGTGTAGCCGCCCGCCTGCGCATGCTTATCCAGCTTAAACACCGGCGCCATGCGACAGGCCAGCGCGGCGTGCTCGCCCTCGTTAATGAGAAATTTGAGCTCGTGGCGGTAACGCTCCTGCGTGGTACGCGCGGGAGGTGCCGCCAGGCGCTCAAGCAGCGCGCTAGCCCTCCTCATACGTGTCCTCCACGACCTTACCGCCGTCTTGCACGTAAAAACACTTCATGCCGTAGTGCTTGCCGTCGTCGGTCACATAGTAGTCAAACGCATCTTGCGTATAGCCATCTGAGTTGGTGGCGCGCACGCGCACAAAATACTGGCCGGCATCGGGAGCATCGCAGGTCACCTCGGGAAGTAGCACGTCCTCAGCCTTAAAAAGCACGTCGCTTATGGCATAGTCGCGCGCCAGCTCCACGGTATAGCGAATGTCACGCGCCTTAAAGTCGTAGGACGCATCCCAGTTCATGCGCAGCTTACCGTTATCGATCTGCGGCACGCCAATGTAGAACGGCATGGGCTTTTTATAGCTCTCGCGAAAGCTCTTGTAGTTCTCCTCAATCTCGGAGGGAATCGCCGCGGCAATCTGCTCGTATTCGTCCTTGGTGACAGGCAGATTGTCGATATCGGGCGCAGCAAAGACGAGCGACTCCGTAACCTCGCGATAATGTTTAATCATCTTGGCCAGGCGTGCCTCGGTCAAATACGTGCGCAAGTCCTTTACGGCGCGGTCGAGCTCACTGCGGAACGATTTGCTGCGCAGCGCACGATTGAATAGCACGTTGCCCCAATAGTTACTTACGCCGCGCTCCCAGCTCGCGTAGTCCGAAAACCCCTTAAGAGACAGCTCCAGCTTGCGCAGCATGCCATCGTTGTCCCAATCAAGGATGTACCAGGTATTTGAGTTGAGCGGGCTGTACAGATAGCAGTTGCGGTTCTGCGTGTCGCAATTGCCCGTAAGGATCTGAAACGCCATCCAATAGACCAGGTTCTCGGTATCAAAGTAGGTGTCGAGCACATCGTCAATCTTTTGCGAATCGTCGTTGAGCGCCTCGAGCATCTCGATGAGCTTGGTGTGGTCCGAGTCGCCTTTGATCTCGAGCATGCCCTCAAAATTAGCCTGGTTGTAGTCGGGGTCGTCGGCAAGTTTTATGGTGTCCTCGTAGCGGTGGAAATCGAAGCTGTTCACCTTGTACAGATGCCCGTTCTTATCCAGGCCATGTGCCTTGAGCGCCGTTTTGTTGAGCTGCTCCACCTGCGTAAATAGGCCATAGTCCTCAAAGGTGTCGTTAGATTTTTCGGTCTGGTCGCACACCCATAGATGCACAAACTGCGTGCGCAGACCCATCATCTGGGGAATCCCACGGATAAGATCATAGGCCATCTTGTTGCGAAAACGCATGCCCTCGCCCATGTGCTTGTTGAGCGCAATCGCGCGTTGTTGGCGCCAGGTGCCTTTGCCCTTTTTGAGCTCCACCTTGTAATTCTTTTGCGTGTAGGAGCTCGACGTCTGGCCGCGCACCTGCACGGTGGCATTGGGCGCTTCCTCGCCATAGCCAACCTCGCCAGAAACTGGCCCCTCTTCGTCGCCCGCCTGCAGCAGGCCCAAAACCTGATAACGCGTCACACCCATATCGGCGTAGTCATACACCGAGTACGTGTTGACCTCGGCCCAGCTATGGTCCGTGTTCTCGGAGCTGTTGCCGCGTGAGACCGTCAGGTACATGGTCACAATGCCCGAGTCGTCATAGACCTCGTACAGCTCGTCCTTATCGCGCAGGTGCTTGGTCTCGCCCGAGGCCTCGGCCTTTTTTATCTTGTCCTGCTTTTTTACCTTATTTGTCGAGGATTCGTCCTGAGATGAGCAGCCTGAAAGCAGCAGCGCGCCGGCAGCCGCCTCGATCAGACAGCGGCGAGACATCAACTTATCGATCATCAGAACCTCCCCAATGGTTGCGATACACGCGAGCTACTGCGCGCTGAAACGCGCCGTGCGGCACGCCCTTGCGGCGGCACTCCTCATAGCGCTGCTCGGCACGGTCGAGCAAGCGGCCCAGCCGTGTAAAGCGACCCGTTTTGTCGGCCGCCACAATGGGCTGCTGGCTCAGGATACGATACGGCAAGTTGGCGGTATAGGTATCGAGCCGCAACAGGGCCACGATAAAAAACACCACCGCACCCAACAAAAAGCCAAAACCGTAAAACTGCTGCGGCAAAAGCAACGACACGGCGGTCGCCAGCCCTGCCACACCGGCAAACAGGCCCGAGGCCAGAACGGCTCCCTTGTAGTCGGTAAAGTACAGCAAGATAAGCAGGATCGTGTTGCCCACGGCATACAGGCCGTAGCCTACGCATAACGTGCGAAAATACCCGTGCATAAGATTGTTAAAGCCCAGCGGCAGGGCCGAGAGCACTGTGGTCTCGAGCGAGATGACCGCCGCCGTCACAAACAGCTGCTTGAGCGCGCAAAAGCGCAGTTCGCTGTTGAGCGTGGAGAGCATCTCCTCCTCGGCCACCACAATATCGCCCACCACGCCGCCGTCGTTAAACAGGCTGTAGTAGTCACGGTAGCGCGGATAGAAATTGACCTCGACCGACACCACAAAGTTGACGGTCGTGACGAGTGTGGTCAAAAACGCAATGAGCGCCGGCACGTCATGGTAAGGAGCCCCGTAAAACAGACCTTTGATCTGCACGCCAATAGGGCCCGCCCAGATAATAACCAGGTGTGCGAAAAGCCCCAAGTTGGTAAACAGGCCCGTGAGCGCCAGCGGCATAAACTGATCGAGCCACTGCAAAAAGCGCCAGGGACTTCGGTCGCTCTGCGGAAAATACCGGTACAGCAGTACCACATCCCAGGCGAGCATGACGCCGTAACCTAGGGCGATTGACGCCAACAGGCCCTCGACCGGCGGCAGCCCCAGTGCCAGCGCGGCCAGGGCGCACAGGCATGCCACACCAATGGCAGCCGCAAAGCTGCACAGGATACCGCGGTAATCTTTGATGGCCGTGAGGTAGCTCATGCCATTCCAGTTGACGATCATAATGTTGAACAGCCACAGGCACAGCAGCCCCTGCAGCAGCGTAGCGCCCGAGAACAGCAAAAAGACGCCGTAGAGCACCGTGCCCGCAACGAGCATGATGGCATTAGATCCCCAAAACGAAGGCAGGATCTCATCCTCGCGCTCGGTAAAGAGCATGTCGGCCAAAAAGCGCGTGACCGGCATGGAGAAAAAGCTTGTGAGCGTGAGCGATGCCAGCAGCGTATAGGTCACCATGCACACCAGCAGATCTTGGTTGGCGCGGCCCACACCCCACAGACCGCACAGCACCAAAATACCCACCTGGAGCAGCACGCCAAGCAGCATGGGGCCCGTGCACACAATGCCGCGTAGCCATAGGCGCGCATCGTGGCAAACAGACCCTTGCGCCTAAACAGGCGTTTGAGCTCAAAACCGATTCCGGCCACCGGCTACTCCCCCTCTCTGGGCAGGTCAAACGCACGCGCTGTCTCGTCGTACAGCGCGCGATAGTTGGCGAGCATCTGCTCGTGCAAAAAGTACGTGGCGACGCGACGCTGGCCGCGCTCCCCCATCTCAATGCGGCGGGCGCGGCTTGTGCACATGCGCTCCATGGCATCGGCCAAGCCCTTGCGATACATGGGCGGCGTCACAAAACCTGCCACGCCAAAGTCATCGCCCGGAGCGCCTTCGAGCAGCTCGCGGCAGCAGCCCACCTCGGTCGTCACGCAGGGACGGCGCGCTGCAAGCGACTCCAGCACGCTGAGCGGCTGGCCCTCGGAGATGCTCGTCAGAATGGTAAAGTCGAGCTTTTCCATGTACTCGACCACGTTGACGCGGCCGGTAAAGATCAAGTCACGCACGCCCAATGTCTCCACCAGCGCATGACACTCGGCGCCGTACTCCTCATCGTCCACGCCGCCCATAATATGCAGGCGCACCTTAGGCAGGCGCTCGTGCAGTTCAAAGAAGGCATAGATCATGGTCTTGACGTCCTTGATGGGCGCCAGACGCACCACCGCGCCAATGTCCACCCAGCCGTCATCGGGCTTTAAGGGAATGTCCTTAAAGCGGTCGAACTGAATGCCGTTGGGGATGACCAGGCATTTGTCCGCATCGCAGCCCATATCGATCTGCGTCTTGCGGGCGTTATGAAACAAGCTCGTCACGCGGAAGGCGCGGCGGTAGATCTCCTCCGAAAGCAGGTAGAAAAAGCGAATCCAGCGGTCCTTAAACGACGGCACGACCCAGTCGGCGCGAATGATCTCTTCCTCGCGCTCGCGGGTATAAATGCCGTGCTCGGTCAGCAGCACCGGAGCCTGGTGAACGCTTGAGCCCAGGCAGGCGAGCAGGCCGCCGTAGCCGGTCGAGATGGCGTGGTACACATCGGCCACCGGCACCTCGCTGCCCAGAAGGTAGAGCACGGGCAGCAACATGGAGCGCATAGTGTGGAATGCGTCGGCAAAAGGCGTGTAGGGGTACTCGGCCAGGCACACGTCGCGAAAGATATCCATAAACGTGCGGCTCTGCAAAAACGAGAGCGGATGCACGCGACGGCGCTGGAAGATATCGAACAACACGTCCCAGTCCGGATTGGAGAGCGACACCAGGCGACGCAGCGCCTCGCGCTCGCGGGCGTTAAAGTCGGCCTCTTCTTGCTCGCCCGAAAGCCGCAGGGCATCGTCCAGAAATACCTCGTGCACCTCGACCACGTTGCCGGGCAGCTCGTAGACAAACTTGCCGCGGTCGGCAGCATGCGCGCCAATCACCCACAGCACAAACTCGTGCTCGGGCATGGCCTGGATATAGCCATGCATCCAGGTAGATACGCCGCCGTGCACATAAGGGTAGCAACCCTCGAGTACCAAACAGATTCTCATTTGTCGCCACCCTCCTTGCGTGCAATGGTCACCGTCTTGTCCGTGGCTTTAACCAGGTACAGATCGCCCGTCAGATGCGTAATCTCGCCACCCGTGACTGCACCCGGCTCGCCGTAGTTGGAGCGGAACATGAGCCACGCCTCGTCGTGGAAATTGCCCAGGCTGAGCGTCCAGGAATCCGCGCTGGTATCCACGCTCACCGTCACGGACGAAAAGCGCTGGATAGCGCCCGAGCATTCCGAACCGGTCTGGCGTCGCAAGTCGGGCGCAAACTTGGTAAGCCAATCCAGGTAGTCGGTCAAGCCGCCCTTGTAGACCTCCCAGCCCTCCTTAGCGCCGCGATCGGGATCCAGTAGGTCGTCCGGATGCATAAAGTGCGTGCTTACGTAGTGCATGTTGAGCTCGGACACGGCAGCCAGGCGCATGTAGGAATCGTCGACCATGCCGCCCGAGACAATGCGCGGCTGCTCCACAATGCCATCGCTCGCCACGTCAAACTCCTGCACGTATGGCAGGGCGGTGCCATCCTCAAAATACGTACTGGCGATGGTCTTAATGCGCGGAACGTCGGTGCCGATAAGCTGGCGCGCACGGGCCGAAAGGATATTCGACGGTGGCACATAGACCGAGCCGTGCGCGTTGGGCAGCACCTCATCCTGGAAGGCTATAAGCTCGTTGAGCGATGCGACGAGCGTCTCCTTGTTCTTCCACGTCTTGTAGTCGTACAGCGTGCCATAGTCGGTGTCCCAGAGCGCCAGCGGCTGATGGTTGTAGCCGTGGAAACCCAGCTCTCCGCCCATCTGCAGCAGCATGCCGCCAAAGTAGCGGAACTGCGTGGTATCGGCCTGGCGCGCGGGCTCGGTCTGGTTGACCGTGTCCTCGTAGTTTTCGATCATCACGCCGGTATAGCGAATGCCGTATTTTTGCGCGAGCTTTTGCAGATCGGGCCACCAGACCTTGGTATAAAAGTCGGCAATGGAAAGCCCGTAGTCGCGCTTGATGTAGGTGCCGTCGCCCGAGGGCACGGGGCTGGGAAAGTCGTCCAGATAGAAGACAGCGCTGTTGATGACCGGATAGGCCGTGGCATCGCCCAGCAGGCTGATCGCCGCGGCGTAAAAGCCGCGCATGACCTTGTCGTAGATGCCAATGTTGCACACCACGGTGTGACCACTGCCGCAATCGTTAGACCAAATGAGCGGCGTGCCCGCGTCACCGGTCTTTGCCCATACGTGCGCCGTTTCGCGCAATGAAACCGAAAGCGAAGAATCGAAGGGATCCGAGAACTCGTAGCGCTCTCCTCCGCCCAACATAAAGTCATCGCTCGGAACGATACTTTCGGCTGTCGCATAGTCATATCCGGCCGATTCGATACCAAGCTTGGAAGCAATAGCCTGCAGGTAGTTCGAGTTATCTGGAGTCATGCCCAGCATAAGCGAACCGCCGGCACTCACCCAACTCATAATGTCGGTCAGATGCGTACCCAGTCCGTCAAGCGAGGGCATAAGCACAATCACGCGATCAAACGACGTGAGCGATGGGATCGCGTCCGCACCGTCGGTGGCAATATCAACATCGCGGTGCGCGATCTTCATGTCAAGCAAGATCTGGTCGAACTGCTCTTTGACGTCCTCGACACCATCTTGGTCCGAGTCGGTAATAACCAAGCACGTGGGCTTTTGACCAAATATTGCCGAGGAAGCCGGCACCGCATCGTTGGCGGCAAGCATCCCCAGCTTATGCTGGCCCGCACTGTACTGTACGCCGGCGCGCTCCACCAGCAGCACGGCCGCCATGGCAATAAAGACCGCCCACACCACAAGCAGCCCCATCCAGCGAAAATGGCCCGCACGGTCGCGGATATGCTGTACCACGCTCATCGGGCCTCCTCTCCGTTGCGCCAAAACGCCAGTTCCTCGCGGTTGGCGGCGCTCAAGTATACATGCTGTTTGTCAATCGCATCGATCACGCGGTGGACCTCGTCACCGTCGCGGCGCATCACCGCCAGGCGCAGGCAAAGCATCCAAACCTCCTGCTCCTCGGGCACGTCGAGCACCAGCTGGTCGGTCACGGCCTGCGCCTCGTCGATCTGTCCGACATCGGCCAGCGCCGTCGCGTATCGAATGCGAAGCTCAAGGGTGTCCTCGCGCTGGCAGCGACGCGCGAGCAAGCGCGCGTACTGTTGGCGCTGAATCTGAGCCACGCGCCCCTCGGCCAAGCCCGAGCCCAAATACTCGCCAAGAAAATCGCAGTATTCGTTGAGGTTTTGCGCGCTCGGGTCGGTCTTAAAGGCACGCTCCAGCTGCTGCAGTTTAAGGTCGGACTCCTTGGAGATCTGCGCCACCGCCGTCGCGGCATAGTGAGCCACCTCAACGTCGTCGTTAAGCTTAGCCGCCTGCAGCTGCGCCAGGTACGCGTCGGGCTCCTCGGTGAGCATGGAGAGCATTAGTCGGCGCCGTTCTGCCGGGTCGTTGACGATGAGCGCCTCCTCGAGCGGAATCACGCCCGCATCGGCTTCACGGTCATGTACCAAGATGCTGCGATGGAGCTCGTCGTTAATGCGCAGCGACTCCGGCGCAGACTCTTTCAGCCTCTCGCCAAACACCGCGCCGCGGACCGATAGCAGAACCACCAGCAACGGGCCCCACAGCGGCACCAGCACTATCACAGCCAGCATGTGCCCGCGCACCGGCAGCAGGCCCAACTTCATAAGCGTCCACAGCACCAGGCAAACCAGCGCATGAATCAGCAGCAAGACGGCGGCAACGACAAGCGAGATCAAGCGGCATCCCCCTCACCGTCACCGGTGTCAGCAATGTGTTGCAGCAGCGCCACGATGTCCTCGCCGTCGACGGGCTCCACCGCAATCTGCTTTGCGCTCAGGCGCTCGCGGATAATGGGCAGATCGCATGCCTTTGCCTGGCGCATAAGCAGGTAGAGCACGTCGCCGTCGATCAGGCCCGCCGCATCGCTCTCGCGGATCGCCGACCCAATCGCGCCCACCAGCTCGCCGATAGGCTCCATGCCTGGTACCACGCGCAGGAGCAAAAAACTCCCCATCTTGCCATCTGCCAGCGCCTGCTCGGCCGCGAGCTCTTGGCCAAAGGCAGCCTGCTTGAGCACGCAAGTGCCGTCAACGCAGCGTTTATCCTGTGCCACCGCCTCGTAGTCAAAGGCACGGCCCAGCGCGCTTTCGACCAGGCCGCACAAGATGCGGAACAGATTTTGATAATAGAGGGTCATTTGGTTTTCGGCCGCGCTACGCACAAAGATCAACACGGCGGGTGCCCCGTCGCGCTCGATCGTGTATCCAAACATGGGAAGCCCCGGCGTCAGCTCGCGGTTCACCCACAGGTTCGAACGACCCCCGTCGCCCAAAAGAGGTGCAAGCTGCTCAAGTGTGAGCGAGCGAGCGGCATCTTCGGCAATCGCGGGACTTGCAGCCACCAGGCGTGCAAATGCCCCGCCCGAAACATGGTAGATCGCCACCGAATCGTTCTCGAGGATCTCGCCCAGAAGCTCGCAGCACTTGCGATAGATGTCGCGCGGGTTGAGCACATCGAGCTCCTGCGTCACGGCAAAGATCTTGCCAAAGCTGTCGTGGCGACCCACGATCTGGCGCCTGTACGCGCGCTTGTCCTCGATGGCGTCGTGGTAGAGCTGCGTAAGGAACGTATTGCGGTTGCGCACGAGCTCGTTTTGATCGCGCTCCTCCCTAATGGCCTCGCTGTTGCGCAGCTGCACATAGCCGCATACGGCACCTACAACAAAGTACGCAATAAACGGTAGCCAGTTGGACGGCTCGTAGAACAGACCCTGGAAGGTATAGCCGTACAGAGTAAAGTAACTCGCGGCCAAACCCACCGACGCCAGCAGCGCCGCAACCAGGCCAAAGTCCAAGCCATACAGCGTGCCGATCAGCACCACGTAGAGCAAGCGATAATCGAGCACGTTGAGCTGGGCCGATTGTGAGAACAGATGCTCCAATACCTCGAACAGAACCCAGGCAACGCCCGTCTCTAGGCATTTAATAGGCAGCGTGCGCATTTGGATGCGGTCGATGGCGGCGCGCAAGGGGTTGACCTTCTTTGCGCGGCCAGCATCCCAACGCGCTTGAATGGTCGAAAGATCGCGCAGCAAGTCGTAGCGCTGAAACCAGCCATAGCGCACGCGAGCGACGTCGTTGGCGGGCAGGTTGTAGCCGGCAGAATCGCCATAGGCAACGGCAAGGCCGGGGAACAAAGCCTTGAGGGCGTCCCCCACCTCACCCGCCGTGTGATGGAAGGTATCGGCAACGTCGAGCGTCTCAAAGTTACCATCCCAACTGTCGAAGATACGGCGTACCAGCACCGCAAGCTCCTCGGCGCACAGCAGGGGAAACGCCGCATCCTGCGCGCCCTGCAGAGCGGCCGATCCGGTTGAGCACGCGTCGAACAACGGCACCAAAAATGGGTCCTCCAGCGCGGCAGACGCGGTATACAGGAACGGCAAACGCAGGATCTTGGTCTGAACGCCCTCGCGAGCAGCGTAGTAGCGGCACAGGTCGTTGGCTGCGTGCGCGATAATGCCCTTGCCCGTTCGCCCCGCGGCATCGGCGGCACCCTCGGCACCCGCGGGCCCCGCTACATACAGTAGTTGGACCCGGCGACCCGCGCACGTACGAAAGACCGAGCGCAGCAGCTCGATTTCGCCCACGGTATCGGTATGCGGGGTAAGGTAATTAGACAGGTAGACCACGCGGTCGAACTCGTAGGCCTGCTCCAAGTGCTGAAGCAGCTCTTTCCACGAGGCATGGGGCGACGACTCATCGCGGCGCGCTTCCTGCGCGGCTACAACCTTAACGTGGTCCCCAGGGAATGCCTTGGCGCAAAAGTCATCGTCAACATATGCGGTGTTGCCAACAACCAGCACCTCCATGGCGCACCCCTCCCCTAAAATCCACTTCTGTCATAGTCAAACATGCGTATTTTACGCTGTCAACGCGAGCTGGAACGCCTTTAAGGCTGTTTTAAGAACTTTTTTAGAGGATGTGGGGACATCGAGAGTGCTAAATGAGCACCCAATCCGGAAGTACGGTGAAAACCCGAGACCTGTCGACCAGACCCTAGTTTTGGGCACCCGCGACCTGCGGTTTTGTTGCCTGAAATCGGGCTATGCTCGGCGAGTTTCGATTTTTCTCCGCACTTCTCCTACGCACCGGATTTGCAATCGCGCATCACAATCCGCCAATCGCCCTAACCGGAAAGCCAATCCACAGACTCGACTAGCCAACCAGATACGGCCCGATTACATCGAAAATTTCGCCCACCTTGGTTGCAGGGTTTTGCGCAGATGGCTTAACGTTACCCAGCCCCCTATGGTATGTGACGAGGCGCCCAACACGCTGCAATGCCTCGCCTCGTTCGCCGTCCACCACCTCGAACAGCCCGTCCAAGTTCTTGCGGTACTCGATGCCCAGGTCTCTCGACATCTCCTGCGCGAGGACATGCTGGCAGTCGGACGCGGACATATGCGCGGTCGTGTAGCGAAAGTGCAGAAGCAGCCACAGCTCGAAGCAGGGGTTCGACCACAACGCATGGAAGGTCCTCGAACCATCGGAGAGCTCGTCGCATTTACGCTCCATCGCGTCAAAATCGGACGCAGGAAAGTCATCCTTGTCATACACGAGCCACACATGGTCGAATGTCTCGGGCGCATAGCGGCAGTGTTCGACGGCGAAGTCAAGTAGGTCAAGCGTGTGTTTGCCGGTCCCCTTAACGACAATGGCAACCTTACGCTCGTTCGCCGCGCCCAACGCCGCACGCACACCCTCAAAGTAGCGAGGCTCGGTCTCCTTGCCCTCGCTCACTACAAGATGACGCGTCATCTGAACCATGCGCGAGCGGCCCTCTCGCTTGCCACTACGCCAGCCCTTCGACTTCTTCGCCACCATGCTAATCCCACTCCTCGATGCGGGTGAGATACGGATCGGCGCCGTAGCGACCGGACAGGTATTGCTTGTCGAAAGCCGCGTTCTTGCTTACCAGATTACCGTTTGCCTCGTGGATGTCGGCGAGAGACCACAGTTGGCTCGCCTCCGCCTCGCCGCGCGCAGCGAACCATATCTCGTCACGGCGGAACACATCGTTTCGCATGGTTGACACATCCTGGGACGAGAAGATGAGCTGAGCGCCACTCTTGTTGACCCCAGGATCCTTAAACAGCAGAATCACATAGCGAAGAAGCTTCGGGTGCAGTTTGGCGTCGAGCTCGTCTACCACAACGGTGCCACCACGCTCAAGCGCTGTCATCAGATACGCAGCCAACCCCATAAGCTTCTGGGTTCCGGCAGATTCCTCGGATAAACGCAGCTCGTACGCCTTGCCGCCCACCTCGTGCCTCACGAAGACGCGCTGGCCGCGCCACTCCGGCGCCCTCTCCACTCTGAAGCCATCAATACGCACATCAACGGCGCGCAAAAAACGCGTGACCTCGGGTGAGTCATCCTCGTCGAGCAATTGTTCGAGCATCTGCTCCAGATAGGAGCTGTTATAGTTCAGGAACACCCCGTCAAGAAACCAGCTGGCAGCCTCCTTGACCACCGGCGCGTCAAAGTTGATGCAGAGAAACGACAGGTACGGCAGCCTCGGGTTGAACCTCGCAGCCGTCACGAGCTTACGCAGCGTGGGACCGAGCTCAACCTTTGTGTCCTCACGCTCGAACAGCATCGCCGTGCGCGACGCTCCCAATTTACGCCGCCACAGCCCTTCGGACACGATCTCATCGGCGTGTACAGACAGAACATAGCGGTACTCATGCTCGCCCGCGCGGTAATAGAGCTCGAACTCGGTGGGCTCGGCAGCAGACACGTCATCGAACTCAAACGCCGAACAACGGGCTATCAAAGGGCGATCACCCTCTGGAGCATCAGCGCCGGCAGACAGCAATCTAATTGGTCTGGCCACCGCCGAACGAACGTAGTCAAGAGCCTCGAGCAGGTTAGACTTACCGCCAGCGTTGGGTCCGTACACCGCGGCCACCGGAAGGAAACTCTGCCCGTCGGGGCACGCGATAAGGGAGCGCTCAAACTCCCTCATCGGCGTTGCTTGCATGGAAAGCTCAGCCTCGTCGCGATAGGATCTATAGTTCCTGAAGGTGAACTGGCAAAGCATCTTCCTCAACATTCCTTTCATTATTTTGAAAAGGTATATCAGAGTTTTTCTTTGATTATAGACTTTAAGTAGGCTAAATCAAGTGCTTGCTACACAAATGACAGCAGGCGCAAGGTGCAAACCGCCCATACTCGACCATCTCATTGCCGGAATGGCGTTTAGCTAGCCCGTCACACATTACATGCATGAAAAGACGATATGAGAAAGCCATTTGGGTCGCCTCCCCCGCGGCGCAGCTTCTTTCCGCGGGCTCGGGATGCCACAATGGGCTTTGAGTATCGGCCCGTGCGGTAGCCCTTACCGCACCTGCGGGGAGGAGGCTTCCCATGCCCCATGTTACCTCCATCGGCCTGGACGTCCACGCGCGATCGGTCGCCGCCGCGGCGTTCAACCCCTTCACCGGCGAGGTGGTGCACCGTGACTTCGGGACGGACGCCGCCGAGATCGCGGAGTGGGCCCTCGGGTTCGAGGAGCCCAGGGCCTGCTACGAGAGCGGCCCCACCGGCTTCCACATGGCGCGCGAGCTGCGCGCGCTCGGCCTCGACTGCGCCGTGGCCGCCGTCTCCAGGATGCAGAGGCCGGCGGCGGACGCGCGCCGCAAGAACGACCGGCGCGACGCCGAGTTCATCGCCCGCATGCTCGCCACCCACAACATCGTGGAGGTCCCGCTGCCCGATGCGGCCGTCGAGGCCGCCCGGGACCTCGACCGCGCCCTCGACGACGCCACGGTGGAGTACCGCCGCGCCAGGCAGCGCCTCAACATGTTCCTGATCAGGCTGGGCCACGTCTGGGACGAGCGCAACGCCGACGGGACGAGGAAGGGATCCTGGACGCGCGCCCACTGGAGGTGGATATCCGGGATCAGGCTCGAGGGGCCCCAGCGCGACGTGCTCGAGTACTACGTCACGGCCGCGAGGTGCGCGGAGTCGGACCGCCGGCAGCTCGAGAAGAAGGTGCTCGCCCTCGCCCGGACCGACCGGTGGCGCCCGGCCGTCGAGGCGCTCTCCTGCATCAAGGGAATCGACACCCTGACGGCCTTCAGGCTCGCAGCCGAGGCGGGCTCCTTCACGAGGTTCCGGACGGCCCCGGCCTTCGCGAGCTGGTGCGGGCTGGTCCCGTCGGAGCGCTCGAGCGGCGAGACCGAGCGGCGCGGCGGGATAACCAAGACGGGCAACCGGCTCGCCAGGACGGCACTGGTGGAGTCGGCGTGGCACTACCTGACGTGCACGCCCCGCCCGAAGGCCCCGGCGCCCGGCGCGGACGTCCCCGCGGCAATCCGGGCGCGCGCCGACGACTGCACCGCCAGGCTCTGCCGTCGCCGCGAGGCGCTGGCGGCGGCGGGCAAGAGCTCGTGCAAGGCAAACGCCGCCGTCGCGCGCGAGCTCGCCTGCTGGGTCTGGGAGATCGGGCGCCGGGCGGAGGGGACCCTCGGCTGACCCCGTCGGACAACAAGCCTCCCGCCGGGAGGGCCCGCGCCTCGACGCATCGCCGGCGCGCGTTCACGAGCCCTTTTTGGGCAGCCCAAGGGCCGCGCCCGTGAACAAGACTGGTTTCGGACGAGCGCGCCGGACGGAGAATCGAAATGCGGTGGGGTGCGCGGACATACCGGGCTGACCGCCGGCAGCGCGCCCGCAAGAGTCCGCGGATATTAGCTTGCCAGGCAAGCGTCGACTAAACGTGCAACGTGCGCGGGCCCTCCCGACGGGAAACGAAAAAGCCCGGTTTAAAACCGGGCTCGAACAAACACGCCTATTGAAAATGGCTTTCTCATATTAAAGGGCAACACTCCCTTGTCGAAAGCGTCGCCCTTAAAGCTCCCGAAGAACTTTTGTATAATCACTACGTATTATACACCTCAATAAGGTGGGGCATCATACCCAGCCTGCCCAACACGAAAGCATCAATGCTCACAAGCAAGAGGATGATTGAATCAACCACATTCCAGATTCTCGAACGCCGGACCAACTCGCTTCGGCTCGGGCGCTACACCAACTTTCTC
>NZ_JBBNLR010000030.1:0-20967 GCF_040092375.1 Collinsella sp. CLA-ER-H5 | reverse complement strand
GTGGCTCTTGACAGCGGATTGGGTCATATGAGCGAAAACGCCCCTAGGCGAGCAAGGTGACGTGAAAGAGGAGGGAAGCGTACTTCGGTACGCGACCGACGATTGAACGTCAGGTTGCCGCTTAGGGCCGTTTGCAGCGTCGAGCAGCTACGCGGTTTGGTAAAACCGCGTAGTTATAAAGCCTCGAGCGCGTTGGCGATGCGCTTCATGGCGGCATCGGCGGATGCTTGGTCGGGCGCCTCGGCCAGCACGCGGATAACCGACTCGGTTCCGCTCTTGCGCACGAGCACGCGGCCCTCGCCTGCCAGCGCAGCCTCGGCCTCGGCGATGGCGTTCTGCACGCCCATATTCTCGAGCGCGGCGTCCTTGTCCGCCACGTGCACGGCCACCTGCGCCTGTGGCAGCAGCTTGCACGGAGCCGTGAGCTGCGAGAGCGTCTCGCGCTCGGCACGAATCACTTCCATCACGCGCAGCGAGGTCATAATGCCGTCGCCCGTGCGCTCGATATCGCCAAAGATCGTATGGCCCGTCTGCTCGCCGCCCAGGCTGTAGCCGCCCTCGCGCATCTTGGCATACACGTGACGGTCGCCCACGCCGCTGGTCACGGCACTCAGGCCGGCAAGCTCCAACGACTTGATCAGGCCAAAGTTGCTGGCGATCGTCGGCACCACGGTACCGCCCGAGAGACGCCCGTGCTTGTTCAGGTACACACCGCACACGTACAGGATCTGGTCACCGTCGACCACGCGGCCGCGCTCGTCCACGGCCAGGCAGCGGTCGGCATCGCCATCGTAGGCAAAACCCACATCCAGGCCCTGCTCCACCACGTGGCGCTGCAGACGCTCAATATGCGTAGAGCCGCAGTCGACATTGATGTTAAAGCCGTCGGGCGCGGCATTGATCACGCGCACATCGGCGCCCAGTGCGTCGAACACCGGCTTGGCCACCGAGGATGCCGAGCCGTTGGCGCAGTCGATACCGATCTTGACGCCCTGCAGCGAAAAGTTCGCGCTGGCGATGAGCGAAGCAATGTAGCGGTTGCGACCCTGCATGTAGTCCACCGTGGCGCCGATGTGGTTGCCCGTTGCCAGCGGCACCTCGCTCTTGCCATCGATATAGTCCTCGATGAGCTCCAGTACGTCCTCGTCCATCTTAAAGCCGTCGCTGTTGACGAGCTTAATGCCGTTATCGCAAAACGGGTTGTGGCTCGCGCTGATCATGATGCCGCAATCGAAGCAGCCTTCCACAGTCTGATGCGCTACGCCCGGCGTCGGGATCACATGCAGCATATAGGCGTCCGCACCGCTCGCGACCAGGCCGCTCACCAGCGCCGCCTCAAACATATAACTCGAGCGACGCGTGTCCTTGCCCACGATCACGCGTGCCTTGCGCTCGCGGTTGGCGCCGTAATACCAGCCCACAAAACGGCCAATCTTATAAGCGTGCTCTACCGTCAGCCCAACGTTAGCCTCACCGCGAAAGCCGTCGGTGCCAAAGTACTTCATGCGCTCTCCTTACAAAATAGGGGCGAACAGATTGCCTGTCCGCCCCAAAATGGTACTCGATTATCTGCGCTACCAGAAAAACCCTACGCCGACGCGCTGTCGCGAGCCGCCTGGCATGTAGGAGTCTGACGCAGCGTAAGCGGCTTGTCCCCCGCCTCGGCTGACGTGGTCAGCGTATATGTGATCGTCGTCGTCTCGCCAGCATGCAGGTCAACGGTGCCCGAATAGAAGGGGATTCCATGCCACGTAGCGGCGCCAAGACCAAACTGGGTGCCCTCGACGGTCAGGCCAGTAATGTTGCCGCCCGTCGGGGCAAACAACGAGACATTCAGACGTTCGTCGTCGCGCGCGGCATCAGGCGCGCTCGCCGCGACGTAGTCGGGCAGCTTGCCGGCCTCCTCCTGCGTCATGATGTTCGTCAGGGTAACGGTGATGCGATACGAGCATGTGCCGTCACCGTTCTTGATGCCCTGGCCAATCTGCGTATCGGCATTCAGGTACCAGTCGAGCTTGGAGAAGCTCAGGTTGTTAAAGTAGACACCAGCGACGGGATCTTCACTCGGGTCATCCGGATCGGGCAGCGAAGCGTCAATGCCCGTCTCTTTGATGGCATTCTGCTCGTCATCGTTTTTCATCCAAGCAATCAGACGACCCTCTTCGGCACCGCGCTCAACGGCGCTGACAAGCTTTGTAACGTCGACGTCACCGATGCCACCGAGAATCTTGTCGAAGGCAGCGCTGGCGACGGATGCAAAGATGCCGTCCGACTCCTCGACCGGATAGTTCCAGTACACATCGTGCATGAGGACCTTTGCGGCGTTGGTGCCGTCGACAACCGTTCCGTCGGGCAGCGACACGTTACCGACCAGGCCCAGCAGATACTGCAGGAACACCGGGTCGATACCCACGACGCCGTCAACGTCCTGGCCATATTGAGATTTCCACAGGGCTGCGACACGCTGCGAGTTGCGGGGCCAATCAGGCGAATAGGTATTGCCCGAGTTGTACAGGTTACTGTGGTTGCCGAACAGCGCCTCATCCTCTTCGTCGACGCTCTCGACTGCCTCATCCTCGCTGAGCCCAATGCGGGGAACAAACTCGCCAATCGACATCTGGCCGTCGGTGACCGAAATCAGGCCCTGCGAACCGCCAAAGCCGCCGCAGGCACGAATCTCGACGTTGTTCATGGCGTACACAAGGTAGTTGCGCGTCTGGCCGTTGGCGCCGAGCATCTGCGGAAGGACGGGGGCGACCTTCTCCGCCGCGTCAACCGCGCCGTTGAGGGTGGCAAAGCCGTCCTTGGCCTTATCGACCAGCTCGGTCACCTGGGAAATATGAGTATCGCCAATGCCCTGGATCTTCTCGTTGGCGCTCTTGAACACCTTCGAGCTGCTGGAAAGCGAATCGGCGACCGCCTGCAGCGCGGACACGTTAATCATGCCGTCCTGAAACAGCTTGCCGGGCGTGGCCTGCGAAAGGTTATCGGCCATGGGAACCAGCGCATTGCTCGAGACATCGGACAGGACGTCGATCATGGTGCGGGCCGCATTGATGTCGCTGCCATACACCGGGATAAACGAAGCCGCCGTCCACAGCGGGCTCGAGGTCTCCGCCTTCATGCTGTCGCAAAGCTCATCAATCTTCTTCGCGTCGTCAGGCAGCGTCGAAAAATCGCCCGACGTGACCTTGTCCTTAAGGCCACCGACAATCTCGACGGCCTCCTTCGCTTCACTCTTTACGGTCTTTGCCAAGTTAAGCAGCATAAAGCCGCTTGCGCCAAGCGCAACGAGAAGCACCGCGACTACAGCGGCAATAATGGCGCCGGTGTGACGCTTTTTGCGTTCGCCCTTGCGATGGCGATGACGGACCAGACCGTCAGAGGTCGAACTCGACGAAGCGTCGCTACCGTAGTTCAAGCCAAAATCGTAATAATCTTCCTTGGAACCCGAGCCCGCAAACTCGGCACCGCTATCATCCAGGCGGGCGAACGTGCCAGTCTCGGAGGCACCGGTGTAAATCGTGCCAAGGTTACCCGTAAGCCCCGCGCCACCGGCAGAGGGAGTATTGTTGGCGGCCTTGCCGGCATTAACGTTGCCGGCGGCATTTGCGGCGTTGGCAGCACCTGCGTTGTTCGCAGGTACCGAAGGAGCCCCGCTCGGCTGCGACGCGGAGGTTGCACCGCCCGCAAAGACATTCCCTCTTGCACGGCCGGTCTTTTTTGCCTTTTGAGACTGCTCGTACAGAGCGGTAAACATCGCCGTCTCGCCCGGGGACACGCGCTTACTGGAACCGCCCTGTCCAGCGCCGCCCGGCGTGCCGGCCTTACCAGCCCCGTTCGGACGCGGCGGAACTGCAGGACGGCCGCTATCGCTGCCCTTAAAGTGATTACCAGCCATAAAGAAATCCTCGCAATTGAGTCGCAATGAAAAAGTCCATAACGTTACTAGTTTATGGCATTTTGGGCATCGACAGCTAAACTCCAGACACGGACATCAATTGGCGAAAATGTGGCACAACACCTTTTCTGTCTTGGCAGTGGCGCGAGCTATACCGTCAGGAACACCATCGCGATAATCATGGCAAAACCCGCCAGGTCGGTGGGCAAAAACACCGTGCCCAGCATAAGGGCGCTGGTGATGGTGGCCGAAACCGGCTCCATGGTTCCAAGAAGGCTCGCGCGCACCGAGCCGATGTCCTTAACGCCCTGCATATAGAGCATGTAAGCAAAAAACGAGCCGATAACCACGAACACCGCGAGCGCCTCGATGCCGGCAGCGTCGAGCGCCGGCATATGCGCCCAAGGCTGCACGAAGACGCACGAGACCACGCCCGCCGTGAGCATTGCCGAGCCCGTGACGATGGGGCTGCCGTATTCGGGCAGGATCCTGGCGGGAATCACCGCCATACACGCGGCGCTGACCGCACACATAAGACCTGCTGCCAGGCCAAGCGGCGAGATATTCAGGCTGGTAGGGTCGCCGCCAGTGGCAATTAAAAAGGTTCCACCCAGAGCCAGGCCAATGCCGATGACTTCGCGAGCACGCGGCATGCGGCGATCGGTCACGCAGGCGTAGCCCATGATGATAACGAGCTGCAGGCACTGGAGCACCGTCGCGGTTCCGGCGTTCGTCAGGCGCACGGCCGAAAGATAGCAAAACTGGTTGAACAGCAGGCCAAAAGCGGTAAAGAGCAGCAGCTGCTTGCGATCAGCGGGCGTCGTCCAAAGCTTGACCAGGCGTGCGCGGTCGCGCGTGACAACCACAGCCATAAAGAGCAGGCCGGCGAGAATCTGACGCACGCTCATAAGCCACAGCGTATCGACATGGTAGGTATCGAACAAAAAACTCGCGCTGGTGCCCGAGAAGCCCCAAAACGAACCGCCCACCAGCGTAGCCAAGACGCCCGTGATCATCTTGCGCGTCGAAGCGCTGTTCAGGCGGTCGCGCCATGCGCGACGGGTGTTGCGGCTGAGCTCGTCGGTGCCCTCGGGCACATCAATGTTCGATATATCGGTCATCGGCACCGAAGCCCCTGCGCCTTCGACCTGCTCGACACACTCTTTGCTCATTCCACTCCCCCGAAACAGCCTGGAAACAATTCGGCTTACCTTACCACGGCGAAGTCACCAGCTGGAGGCTTGTCCGTTTATCGGTAGGACAATTCCGCAGGCGTCTTTCCATAGCTCGATACCGCAATGGCCTTGCATTATGCGACAGCCAAATCGCGGCAGCAGGCTCTTTTGAAATGGATACGACAAAGCCCCCGAATTCCACAATGTAAGCGATTTTTAAAAATGTTCTTGCCACCGAGTTCAGGCTCCGTTATATTATCCCTTGCGCGCTTGCGCACCCTTGATCGGGCGTTTAGCTCAGGGGGAGAGCGCTTCCCTGACACGGAAGAGGTCAGAAGTTCAAATCTTCTAACGCCCACCAAATGTTCGCAGCTCAGAGGCTATGTCCTCTGGGCTGTTTTGTTTTATGTCGCCAAATCCGCCGGCAGTTCCAACCGCCCAACTAGCCAAAAGCCGACCATCTACTAGCCGATATATCCATCGGCATAACCAATCAGTCCGCACCGCAACTTCTCAGCAAAACGCCGCGATGTCTGCGCCCTGCGGTATCCTTGGGCCACTTGCACCTGCAGCACCAAGGAGCCGCCATGCGCACCGAGCTCGATGTCCCCTTTTCGCACAAAGAAGAAGCCAAGGCGCTGGGCGCCAAATGGGACCGGACCAAGAAGGTCTGGTATGTACCCAGCGGCGTCAACCCCGAGCCCTTTGCCGAGTGGCTGCCCGGTGTTGACCGATCCGACCCCTCAGCGCCGTATATATATCTAGTACTGGGCAAGCGCGAGTGCTGGAAGTGTCACAAAGAGACCTCGGTCGCGGCCTTCGGCATTCCCTATCGAACCGATAACGACGAGAGCGTCGCCATCGCGCACGCGCCCAACGAAGCCGGGCACATTGCCATCGACACGGCCAACGCCAACGCACTCGCCATCGTGCCCGCTCTTGGCTGCGTGCCGGGCGAGATCCGCGACTACCTTCATAAGCGCTGCGGCTACAAGTCCGTAGGCGCGCGAGCCTCCAAAGCCCCGTCGCTCGGCAACACGTGCACCAGTTGCGACGCGCTGCAAGGCAGCCGCCATCTGTTCGAGGAGCCCTCGTCCCCGTTTGCCCTCACTGCCATCAACAAGCTGCCGGCACTGGAGTTTATACGCGTCGAAGTTGCCGGCGTCTTTGGCGTCCCAGCCACACGCACCGACTTTGACCAGGCGCTCTTTACCTGGGCACAAGACCATCACGCCGAGTTCCACAAGCAACTCGGTGAGGGGATTTATTTGTAGAGACGGAGAAGCCTTCACAGCCAGCTCCTCCGCATCACCTATCCCTCGTCGCCGGCGTCATACACGATATCGAGGCCACAAACAGGGCATTTCTCCGGATACACCGGCATATGAACGCCTGTCTGTTTTCTCACTTCGTCGCTGAGTCTGTCGCGCGCATCGATGAACCGAATGTCGAGACACTGTATTTGCGAGCCACAGCAAGGGCAGGTGACGACAAACGACCCACAATCAACCTCTACGCTCGGAAACATATTGTTGTCTATAAGGGCACACGGCAGTTTTCCGTACTTCCCCATCGCAATATCGCCTCGCCAGCTCATACACGCTCCCCTCTCGCTATACAAAACAGGAAGAGCATGCACCGGCGGGCGTGCGCGAGATTGCATCGCCACGCGATCCGATCAAACAACACGATCGTCAAAGAATGCCAAAGCCAAATACGCTAATACGGCAGAAGCCCCGCCTTTTCACGCTTCTTTTCCGAGCGATCGAACTCAATGCGATGGGCCTCAAGAAACACCGTATCGGGTCGCCACTGACGCTCATTCGGCTGCCTTAGCGTCGCACCCGCAAAGGAAGCGTAGTCGGTCTTATCCAGCAGGTACGATCCGCACAGCCGATATTCGCCGCAAACAGGCTCAAACGAAATCAGGTGAGCATCAAATAGGGAATGAAGATCGCGCCGAAGCAGAATGCCGTTGCTGGCAACCTGCGATTTGGGTCCCGAGTAATTCTCGATATGTGCAGCCTCCAGAGCTTCGCTGACGCCGCAGTCCGACACCGCGCAACGGCCATCATAGGCGGCAACGAGCTGTTTGCGGAACCATTGCTGCCCCAATCGCTCGCGCCTTAACGCATAGCGGACCTTTTCGTCGTCGGTCGTACCCTGTCCGGTAAACTCAATATCGACGGGCATGTGCTTCAGATAACTCATGTCGGGTGCAAAACGAGGGTCCGGTCCGCCTTTATGAACAGGACCGTGCAGAACAAACCATCCGTTTTCGGGCTCGAACCGCTCAACAAACGCAAGGCCGAGCACCTTGTAGCCCACCTCGGTTGCAAATATGACTCCGACTGGAACGCCACATTCCATGCAGTTGAGCATTTTACGGTTGTAATTCTGGTCTCGAAAACCAACGGTACCCGGCGCTTGAACCGAGTACTTAATGACCCACGTACCATCGTCCAAATAGAGCGGAGGCACATCGGTGTAGAAGCTCTTTTTAGAGTTATGGACCGAAAGCGCAAAGATCTTATTGGGATCTTGCTTCACCCGATCCTGGCCCGGCCAGAAGATCCCTGAATCCCGCGTTACGGGAAAGAAGTCCGAGCCAATTCTCAAACGATACTGATACTGAGGGCTATCTTCCTTGGTGTGGTGCGGAAGGCTGGTCCAAACGCCGCCGCGCTGTTCCTCACCCAGAAACCACTCCCATGCCTCAACGTATTCGGAAGGCACGAGACTGCAGGCACGGTCATAGCTTGGTCCATCCATCAACGGAACAGCAAGGTCAATGTCGTTCATCGCCAGCACCTACAACCATACGAACGCGAGTCATGCCCCTCAATAATATGGCCGAGAGTCAATTATTACGAGATCTCATTCCGCGATCGGCACGTCGTTGATGCTCTCGGTTTGCCGTTGGCGCGCTTGTACTCCGCTACCCCACTCCCCTGTATACTGATGTAGCACGTGTTTCATCCGAGCTTGTTGGGCCGGATTGTTCATGGGAGGGTCTTGTGGCTGCTTCGAATCCGCCTAAGGGAAGCGTTTCTTCTTCGTCCATCAAGCCGGTTACGCGCAAGGCCGTGCGTTGCCAGCGCGAGGTCGCTTGGCTTGTCACGCAGGCGGCGGGCAGGCTTGTGGCGACCACTCAGGATGTCAATGCGCCTACGCCGAGCTTTGTGTTAGCGGCGGCGCTAGATTTTGTGCGCCAATTGGAGCTTGCCGCACAGGATGCCAGCGGCCACCTCGACTACCAGAATGTTATGGAGCCCGACCTGCAAACGTTCTGCCACATGGCCAAGTTGCCCGCCGCGCCCAATGCGCTTTCGGACGCAGGCTACATGTTTACGCTTTCGGGCGCGGACCTTATCCGCGACATCTATGCATACTGCAGCGAGCTCGCCGAGCGACACGTCTTTGACGCGGCAGAAGTCAAACCGGGAAATGTCATCAAGCTGGTTCTTAGGCTGTTCTTGATAGACGGGTTCGGGGCCATGCCGGCGTAAGCCGAGTCTTTAGCATCACCGTCGATTGGGCAACAACCGCTTTACCTTAATGGACGCCAATCGAGGGTCGATTATTGGGTCGCCTCGTCCACTAACGCATCTATCCCACGCGCTCCGACAGTCGATACTTGCGGTTGCGGCTCGTCGCCGGCGCCGTGGGCTCAAGCTCGCCTTGAGCAATGAGCGCGTTGACGCGCGACCTAACCTGGGAAATTGTGAGCCCTGTGCGCTCTGCCAGCTCGCGCGTCCCCAGCTCGCCGTAGTGTTTGAGTGCCGTCACAATTAAGCCCCCGCCATGATCGACCGGCTCGATCTTTGAACGGTAAAGTACGACCTTGAACCGATCGAATCCCGGGCAGAACAGGGGCTCGGCCAGACCATGCGCGCGCATGGCATCGATCATCATCGGGATGCCCGAGCCATTGCCCTCAGCCAGCGAACCTGCGCCATCCGGCAGCGGGACAATCGACATGAGCTTCACAAGCGTCGCGTTACGGCATCGGGAGCTGCCGTCAAACAAGTTCTCGCGAGTCTTTCCCCCGTAAAGGCCGCCAGGATTCGTCACCTCGACACGATCGTCAAAGACGTCGACGGCAATCGATTGTCCACAGAACCGATCCCCGTATTCTCGATGGATTACGGCGTTGGCGATTGCCTCGCGCAGAACCTCCTCGGGAATCTCAAGCGAGTCGACACGCGAGACGCCTTGGACGGTCGAGGTTCGCCGCAAATTCTTGGCGACGGCTGCGACGGCATCCGAGATCATCTCGCCCAACGTTCCCTCACAGATTGTGCGGTCCATGAACCTCAGCGACCCCGCCATGCCCTTCTGAGTTCCCGCATGGACAGCCACGTCAATGAAGAGCTTGGGATAGAACTGCTGAGGGTAGGTGCCCACAACTAGGAGTCCAGCCTTGGTGACATTGCCCTGGGAATCAAGGATATTTAGGCGCTCCAGCTTCGTTTGTTTGTCCGGCGCGCCGCGCATTGCCCGGGGCGTCAACGAGAAAGCCCGATCTATCGTACGGTCGACCAGCGTCTCGTCGAGATTGTCCGCGCCCGCACCCGCCACCGCGTCGCGATCGCTCGGAGTCGCTCGACCGTATGACGCCAATGCGAGCACCTCAGTCGATGAAAGCGGCACATCTTTGTCATCGATGCGCTTGTAGCTGCCGCCCTGGGCGCCCCGCTCTATGACATAGCAGGGCTTGCTCGACGGATCGAGCTCCTCAATCGTAATGACGAGAACGATGACGCCCTGAAGCTCCACTCGCTCGATCGTGTATTTAGGCGGATTGGCCAGCTTTCCTCGACCGCCCGCATCACCCATGCCTGACACAAATTGGTTGAGCACTTTCTCGGTCTCGAAGTTCTCAACCGGGACAAAACCTGCGCGCTCACTCACTCCGAGCACGATGATTCCGCCGGCAGTGTTCGCGAATGCGCTCACCGTTTCCCATACGTCGCGGGAAAGCGTCGTGGCGCTCTCCTTCACTTCGACGTTAAGATCATCCGAGCCCATACGCCTTAAAGACTCAAGCAGACCGGTCAGCTCGTTTTCGTTCATCTGCACGTCCTTTCGCTCGGTCCTGCGGAGAATGCCGCGGATAGATTTCCCTCGTCTCTCAGTTATCTCTCGTAATTATCTCTCATTTATCTCTCTATCTCTCGGCTTAGAGATAAGAGATAGATAGAGATGGAATGTCTACCATTTGCTTCATTTATACATATTTTTGCTGGTAGAACAATCGGTATTGAGACAATACCATGATTGCCTACCTCTTTGCTGCTCAGTTATCTCTCATATTTTTCTCTCATCTTCCTGTCATCTCTCATATTAGAGACGAATGAGAGACGAGAGATACGCGAGTGATGGACGAGCGAGGATTTTCGGACGGTCGGATATCGAGAGTGGATATTTGGACGGTTTTTGGGGCTTTTGCGGCAGATTCCGTCCAAATATCCACTCTCGTTTGGCGTGTGTCCGAATTTCCACGCTCGCGCGGCGGTCACGCGGGGCCTTTACCCATTCCGCCGGCATCGTCTTCAGTTCGCCGCAGAGCCGCGGCCCCATATGGGTATACTCTCGAGGATTCGACTCGATTCGCCCCCGCTGGGGCGTCAAAGGAGACTGCATATGCCCACCACCTCAACCGACCCGCGCGCCGCTGCCGCCGCGCTGCTGGTACCCGGCACCACCTGCCACGGCTTTGCCGTCGAGCGCTGTGAGACCGTGCCCGAGCTCGACTCGGACGCTTACGTGCTGCGCCACACCGCCTCGGGCGCTCGCCTGCTGTACCTGGCGTGCGACGACGAAAACAAGGCCTTTGCCATTGGCTTTAAGACGCCGCCGGCCGATTCCACCGGCGTGTTCCATATTCTTGAGCACTCGGTGCTGTGCGGATCGGCTAAGTTCCCCGTCAAGGAGCCGTTTGTCGACCTGATCAAGAGCTCCATGCAGACGTTTCTCAACGCCATGACCTACCCCGACAAGACCATCTACCCCGTTGCCACCACCAACGAGCAGGATCTGTACAACCTGATGGACGTGTACCTGGACGCGGTGTTCAACCCGGCCATCTATACCAAGCCGACCATTTTTGAGCAGGAGGGCTGGCACTACGAGCTGGACCTGCCGGAGAGCGTCGAGGGCGAGGGCGACGGCGGCTCCGCGAGCCTGCGCGAGGGCACGCTGCGCTATAACGGCGTGGTGTTCAACGAGATGAAGGGTGCGCTGTCCGACCCCATGAGTGTGCTGGACGACGCCGTCAACGCCGCGCTCTACCCCGACACCGCCTATGCACACGAGAGCGGTGGCGACCCGCGCACGATTCCCGCGCTCACCTACGAGCAGTTCCTGGACACGCACGCGCGCCACTACAATCCTTCCAACTCTTATATAACGCTCTACGGCGACCTGGACGTGGACCGCGCCCTGGCCTTTTTGGACGAGCGCTATCTGTCGCAGCCGAGTGCCGCGAGCCGCCGCATGGACGCTGCCGTCGCCGCCGGCGAGGACCCGTCCACGATGGCGCCCAATCCGCTGGGCGTGCAGGCGCCCGTGACTTGCGAGTACAAGCGCGTCGAGATGGCCACCACACCCGAGAACGCCCTGGTGGGCCTGGGCCTGGTGCTGGGCAACGCGCTCGACCGCAAACGCACGATCGCGGCGGATATCCTGTTTGAAGCACTGCTGGGCTCCAACGAAGCGCCGGTTAAGAAGGCCATTCTGTCCGCCGACCTGGGCGGCAACGTGGTGAGCTACACGGCGGCCGAGAGCCTGCAGCCCTACGAGCTCATCATGCTGCAAAACGCGCAGCCCGGCGTGGCGCGCGAGCTGCGCCGCGTGTTCCAGGACGCCTGCCGCGACTTATGCGAACATGGCGTTCCGCGCGAGCGCCTGGAAGCCATCATCAGCAGCAACGAATACGACCTGCGCCAGCGCGACTACGGTATCGCCGACGGCGTGGCCATTGCGTGCGACGCGCTGAGCACGTGGCTCTACGATGACGACGCCGCGACGCTGGCGCTCAAGTACGGCCCGGTGTACGAGGAGCTGCGTAGCGAGCTGGACGGCAGCTATTTTGAGGACCTGCTGCGCGAGCTGGTGCTGCAGAACGATCACATGGCGCTGGTCGAGCTGGTGCCGGTGGACGCCGCCGAGGGTTCGGAGGGCGCCGAAGCTGCCGAGCTGGCTGCCGAGCGCGACGCCATGACCGATGCCGAGCTGGCCGACGTGGTCGAGCGCACGGCTGCGCTGCGCACCGCGCAGGAGGCGGAAGACACGCCCGAGGCCAAGGCCACGCTGCCGCGCCTGCGCGTGTCCGACATTGGCGAGGCGCGCCCCGAGCCGCCGCTGATCGTGGACACGACCGCGCCCATCCCCTGCCTGCGCCACGGCATCCCCACCAACCGTCTGGCCTACGCCATGCAGTATTTCGACCTGAGCTGCGTCGCGTTTGAGGACCTGCCCTATGTGACGCTACTCTGCCGCCTGTTTAAGCAGCTGCCCACGCGCGAGCACTCGGCCGAGGAACTCGACAACTTGCTCGCTGGCAAGCTCGGCTTTTTGAGCTTTACGACCGAAGTCATGACGCAGCCCGAAGTGGACGGCGTGCGCCCCTACCTGCTGGTGAGCGCCGGCGCTCTGTCCGAGAAGATCGACGCGCTGGCGAGTCTGCCGCGCGAGGTATGGTCGAGCACGCTTTTGGCAGACGCCGACGCCGACCGCGTGCGCGACGTGCTCACGCAGATTCGCATTGGGCTTGAGCAGGGCTTTATCAACAACGGCCACTCGGCGGCGCTCGGTCGCGCGATGAGCTACAGCTCGCCTTCGGCCGTGGTGCGCGAGCAGCTCTCGGGCGTAGACTTCTACCTGTTCCTGCGCGATTTGCTCGACCACTTTGACGAGCGCCTGGACGGCCTGCGTGCCAAGCTTGCCGAGCTGGCAGGCCGCATCTTTGTGGCCGACGGCTGCCTGGCGAGCTTTACCGGCAGCGATGAGGACTTTAACGCGTACTGGGCCGCCGCGGGCGACTTGGGGCTGGGTGCGGGCGATGGTGCCGATACCGGCCGCGACGCTCTCGTGGTGCCGACGCCGCGCGACCGCCACGAGGCTTTCGTCATCCCCAGCGATATCTGCTTTGCGGCAAGCGCGTGCGACCCGCGTCGCCTGGGCATCGACGTGACGGGCGCCTGGGCCGTGGCTGCCAACGCGCTCTCCTACGATTACCTGTGGAACGAGATTCGCGTGAAGGGCGGCGCGTACGGCTGCGGATTCCGCGCAGCCGGCGAGCGCCAGGCGGCGTTCTACACCTACCGCGACCCGGCAATCGACCCCTCGATTGAGCGCGTGGTGCGCGCAGGTGAATGGCTCGGCAGCTTTGAGCCCGACGAGGCCGCCTTTGAGGGCTTTATCGTGAGCTGCGTGAGCGGCATGGACGCGCCGGTGAAGCCGTACGCGCTCACCAAGCGCCGCAACACGACCTACCTGGCCGGGCTCGATCCACATGCACGCGAGGAGCGCCGCGCCCAGATGCTCGCCGCCACGCCCGGTAAGCTGCGCTCGCTCGGCGCCGACGTGACGCGCATCGCAGCCGAGTCGCCCACCTGCGTCTTTGGCGGCCGCGAAGTCATCGCCAAGAGTAACGCCGGCTTTAACGTAGTCGACCTGCTGGGCTAAGGCACGGCAATCAAAACCACCACAAAGGAGACAGCACCTTCGTGGTGGTTTTGCCGTCTTTATCGCGTTTGCCCAGATAAAGCCTGCCAAAATAAACCTGTCCCTTTTTGGTAGGTTTGGGAGAGAGGGCCGGGATGGACAAGGCTGAGTTGCGGCGGGCGGTGATTGCTCGGCGCGATGCTCTTGATTTGGACTTGCAGGCGGCGAAGTCTGCTGATATCTGTGCGCGGCTGGTTGAGCTGCTGGGCCGCTCGGATGCCGCGGCGCCGCGCACCGTTGCCGTCTACGCCGCGATGGGTTCCGAGGCAGACCCTGCCGCGTTTGCCGCTGCGGCCGCCGTGCGCGGCCGGCGCGTAGCCTATCCGTGCATGCTCTCGGCAATTGATGCCGCAGCTTGTGGCCAGCGCATGTGCATGCGGGCAGTTGCCGCCGACGATGCGTCCGCGGCTCCGTTTATCGCCCACCCCACGCGGGCCTTCGCGGCCACGGACATCGACAGCGACCGCTTCCCCATCGTGCCTGCCGAAGCTCTCGACATGATCGTCGTACCGCTCGTGGCCTTCGACCAAACCGGCGCGCGCCTGGGCTACGGCGGCGGTTGTTACGATCGCTACCTGCCTATGCTCTCGCCCGCATGCCAAATTATCGGCATCGCCTTTGACGAGCAGCGTGTCGACCACGTTCCCACCGACGCCCACGACCTGCCGCTACCCCACATCATCAGCGCCTAACGGCTGGTGCACCTCCCGGCGGCCTAGTGCTCCTCGCCGGCGCGGGCCAGGTCGTAGGGCGTGGTCTGGTAGACGTAGTAGTTGAGCCAGTTGGTGTAGAGCAGCTGAGCCTGGCTGCGCCAGACGTTGCGCGGCTCGGCGGAGGGGTCGTCACCTGGGAAGTAATGCGCCGGCACCTGGGGGTTGAGCCCGCGCTTCACGTCGCGCTCGTACTCCAAGCGCAACGTGTCGGTATCGTACTCGGGATGGCCAAAGACAAAGAAGCGGCGGCTGTCGGTCGACTTGACGATGTACAAGCCCACCTCGTCGGACACGGCCACGACCTCAAGCTGCGGCTCGGCCTCCACGTCCTCGCGGCGCACATCGGTGTTGCGCGAATGCACGGCATAGAAACGGTCGTCGAAGCCGCGGACCAGCGGGCTTTGCGGCTTCACCAGATAATGCTCGAACACACCGCTCGCCTTTGCCGGCAGGTCGTACTTCTGGATACCGTAATGATGGTACAGGCCAGCCTGCGCGCCCCAACAAATGTGCAGCGTAGAGTGCACGTGCGTGGTGGACCAATCCATGATCTGGCAGAGCTCGGGCCAGTAGTCGACCTCTTCGAACGGCATCTGCTCCACCGGCGCGCCCGTGATGATCAGGCCGTCGTAGTGGATGTCGCGGATGTCGTCGAACGTGCGGTAGAACGTCTCCAAGTGGCCGGCGCTCACGTGCGTGGCCTCGTGCGTCTTGGTGCGCAGCAGGTCCACCTCCACCTGCAGCGGCGTGTTGGAGAGCTTGCGCATGATCTGCGTCTCGGTGGCAATCTTGGTGGGCATGAGGTTGAGAATGAGCACGCGCAGTGGACGGATGTCCTGGTGCAGCGCGCGGTACTCGGTCATGACAAAGATGTTCTCGCTCTCGAGCTGCGCGGCGGCAGGGAGGGCGTCGGGGATGCGAATGGGCATGGATGCTCCTTACGAGTCAGTTGCAGCTATGGTACAACGACCGGCCCCATCCGCGCGAGCACATCGCCCAGCGATGCCGTCAGCGGCCCAAATCACTCCAAAAGTAGAGATTAAGGCATGTCCAAAAATCTACGGCGCTTTAGCCTAGCAAAGTGGCAGCAGGACGCTACAATGGTTCGACGCGAAAAACTCGGCCGAAAGGATACGTATATGTACCAGACGCGTAAGATCGGTGTGGTCGGCCAGGGCCACGTAGGAGCACATGTCGCCAACAGCCTGCTCATGCAGGGCATTGCCGATGAGCTGTACCTGTGCGATATCAACGAGGCCAAAGTGACGTCCGAGGTCCAGGACCTGCGCGACTCCCTTTCGTTTGTCCCGTACAACACCAAGATCGTCAACTGCTACGACCACTACGAGGAGCTTGCCTGCTGCGACGTCATCGTCAACGCTGCCGGCAAGGTCGCGCTGGCCGCCGGCAACCGCGACGGCGAGCTGTTCTTTACCACCGACGCCGCCCGCTCCTTTGCCAAGCGCATCGTCGACGCCGGCTTTGACGGCATCTTCGTGAGCATCTCCAACCCCTGCGACGTCGTGTGCACCGAGCTGTGGCACCTGACCGGCTACGATCCCAAGAAGATCATCGGCTCGGGCTGCGGTCTGGACTCCGCCCGCTTGCGCACCGAGATCTCCAAGAAGGTCGGCGTGAGCCCCAAGTCCATCGACGCCTACATGATCGGCGAGCACGGCTTTAGCCAGCTTGCTGCCTTTAAGGCCGCAACCATCGCTGGCAAAAACCTCAACGAGCTTCAGGCCGAGAACCCCGACAAGTACGCCTTCGACCACATGGAGGTCGAGGAGCTTGCACGCAAGGGCGGCTATGTGACCTACCAGGGCAAGCAGTGCACCGAGTACGCCGTTGCCAACTCCGCCGCGCGCGTCTGCGCCGCCGTGCTGCACAACGAGCACGCCGTGCTTTCGGCCTCTACGCTTATGACCGGCCAGTATGGCGAGGAGGGTATCTTTACCTCCCTGCCGTGCGTGATCGGTGCCGAGGGCGTCGAGGAGGTCTACACACTCGACCTTTCCGAGCACGAGCTCGAGGGCTTCCACAAGAGCTGCCAGCACATCCGCGACAACATCGCCCAGCTCGACTGGTGGGATACCGAGGCCTACGACGCCAAGTAAGCCGCTGGCTGCCGCAACCTTGCGAATCTATGCGCGATACTAAGCGGGCCGCGCCGGAAACCCACCGGCGCGGCCCGCTTTTTACGCACGCTGTTCGCTTGCGAATCGAAGGTGAATGCTTTTCCCGTTACCTAGTACTGCTCGATGCCCATGTAGCGACGAATCTCAGGGCTGTGGTCGAACACCTTTCCGCGGGCGGCGCGCAGCTCGCAGCTCATGTTGTAGAAGAATATCGGCTCCAGGTACGAACGCACGCTGGCGGGCACCTCGCCCACGCCGTACTCGAGTGCATCGAGCACCATAACCGTATCGGTGTGCGTGTTGAGGAACGCCAGCGCGCGCTCCTCCATGGGGCGGCACTCGCCCGATCCGAGCTGCACAAAGTAGAACACGCCGGGCTCGGTAGCCTCGAAAGGACCGTGGAAATACTCGCCGGAGTGGATGTAGCAGCAGTGCTGCCACTGCATCTCCATAAGCGAGCAAATCGCCATGGCGTAGGTCTGGCTAAAGTTGGGGCCGGAACCCAGGATATAGAAGAACTTATGCTGCTGGCAGAGCTCGGCAAAGCGATCGCCCAGCTCGGCGTTGACCTTCTCGCGGGCGGCGGGCAGCAGCGCATCCATCTGCTTAAGGCCCTCGTACATGTCAGCGAGTGCCTCGTAGCCTTCCTGCTGGTCGAGCAGCTCGGCGGCGATCAGAGCGCCGATGCCCTGCGGCACCTCGACCTGTGACACGCCCTCGCCCCACGGATAGACCCAGGTGGTCCACTTGCCGTTATCGATCTTGGAGCCCTCGCAGTCGGTGAGGGCAACGACCTCGGCGCCGGCAGCCAGCGCCATCTCGCAGCCGTCGACGACCTCCTGCGTGTTGCCGCTGTGGCTGCAGGCAATAACGAGCGACTTCGGCCCTAAGCTCTTGGGGGCCATCAGGCAAAACTCGCGTGCAGTGTAGACCGTCGAGGTAAACGTGGTGGCCTCGCGCTTGAGCAGCTCGTTGGCCGGCATCAGGTCGATCATCGAACCGCCGCAAGCGATCCAAAAGACGTTCTCAATCTTGCCCTTGCGCTCGATGATTTCCTGAACCAGATCATGTGCGTTCATCCTGGTTTTCCTCCTTGTGTGGCGGTTTTGAACGACGACAGCTCGTACCTGCGGTCGTTCTATGTTGTCCTATTTATAGCACGCACGACGACGCTCGTGAAGTCATTTCACCAAACTTGTTCTATGTTGTTCTATCTATGGACGTTAGATGTCGAACACGTAGCGCGAGCCCACGATCTTTTGGCGTCCGAGCAGCAAGGGCCGCTCGTCCGCATCGGTAAAGTACGCCTCCATATAGAAGAGTGGCTCACCGACCGGGATCTCGAGCAGTGGCGCGACTTGAGCGTCGGCAAGCGCAATCTCCACGGTACAAGGGTCGGATTTGAGCGGCGCGCGGCCCGAATGCTCGGCAACGAGCGCAAAGATTGAGTTATCGGTGAGGTCCTCGTCGGCAAGCGTCTGCAGATAGGGATGGTCAGCCAGCACAAAGGCGTTGTTCTCGAGCATGACGGGCACGCCGTCTGCCGTGCGCACACGCTCGACCACGATGAGCTCGCAGCCGGGTTCCACCCCAAAAAACGCCGCGTCCTCGCGCGTCGCCGCAACCACCGTGCGCGACACCAGGCGTGCTCCGGCCACCATGTCGTTGGCAGCGCAACCCTCGGAAAAGCTCTGAACGTCACCCTTCTGGACAATCTTGCGCTTGAGCTTGGGCGCGCACACGAACGTGCCCCTCCCCTGCTGGCGGTTGAGATACCCCGCGCGCGACAGCTCCTCAATGGCGCGGCGCACGGTGACGCGTCCCACACCATAGGACTTAGCGAGCTCCATCTCGGAAGGAATGCGCGAGCCGGATGCGTACACGCCACGCGCGATCTCGCCCTTTAGGTCGTCCATAACCTGCTGGTACAGCGGAACGGCGGATACCTCAGTGCGCTCGGTTTTATCGTCGAATGCCATCGTTACGCTCCATCCCGTGCATGCTCGGACTCAAACTCTTCAATCGCCGCCATAAACTGCTCGCCAAAGGCGTCGGCCTTTTTCTCGCCAATGCCGTTGACCTGGATAAGCTCGTCGCGCGTCTGTGGACGCAGGCGGCACAGACCGCGCAGGGCCTTGTCGGAAAAGACCATATACGGCGCCATCTCCAGCTCGGTCGAGATCTCCTTGCGCAGGGCACGCAGGCGCTCGAACAACTCGGCATCGTCGCCCACGCGTGGGCGCTGATCCAGCTCGGCCTCCTCGCGCAGCAGATCGACGGCGCGGCGGGCGCGGGCCGAGGCCTTGCGCTTGGACGCGCGACGCTTAACGGTAAAGGCAAACGCCTCATCCTCGACCTCGACGGCACGCGGACCCAGCCCCACGACCGGGTACTGCCCCTGCGAGGTAGCCAGATAACCGCGGCCGCACAGCTGGCCGATGATGTCCTTGATGCGCCCGACCGATTCGCTCGACAGCTCACCGTAGCCACGGTCCTCGTCCAGATGCATCTGGCGAATGCGCTCGGTGTTGCCGCCGTGGAGCACGTCGGCGATCAGCGACTTGCCAAAGCGCATGGGTCGCGCGGCCACGTAGCGCACGGCGGCGCGGGCCATATCGGTGACGTCCTCGACCTCGAACTGCGTGAGGCAGTTGCTGCAGTTGCCGCAGCCCTCGGCGTCATCCGTGGCGGTGGCGCCCGCACCAGCCGCAGCAGCATGCTCGGCCGCGGCCTCGTCGCCAAAGTAGCGCAGCATGTATTCGCGCAGGCAGCCGGTAGTATTGCAGTAGCCCTCCATCTGGCTGAGCAGGCGGTAGCGGTTCTGGAGCGCCCATGCGCGCTGCTCGTCGTCGAGCGCCTCATCGGCAGCATCGCCGCGGTCGATCAGAAAGCGACGCATGCGAAAATCGTTGCCGTTCCACAGCAGGTGGCAGCTGGCCGGGTCGCCATCGCGGCCGGCTCGACCCGCCTCCTGGTAGTAGGCCTCGATGCTCTCGGGCACGTTGTTGTGGATCACGTAGCGCACGTTGGGCTTGTCGATGCCCATACCAAAGGCGTTGGTGGCAACCATCACCTGGATATCGTCGTCGATAAAGGCGCGCTGGCTTTGCCGGCGGGCGTCGTTGCCCATGCCGGCATGGTAGCGGCCAACGCGAATGCCGCTGGGGCCCAGTGCCTCGGCAAGCTCGCCTGCCAGCGCATCGACCGTCTTGCGGGTCGAGCAATACACGATGCCGCTCTCGCTCGAATGCGCGATCACGTAGTCACGCACCCACGCGGCCTTGGCCTTGTCGCCCATCTCCTCGCAGCCAAAGTAGAGGTTCTTGCGATCGAAGCCCGTCACCACCGTCGCGGGGTTTTGCAGGCCGAGCATCTGCTGAATGTCCGCGCGCACGCGCTCGGTCGCCGTGGCGGTAAACGCCGCCACGATCGGGCGCCGCGGCAGCGAATCGATAAACTCGCGAATCTGCAAGTAAGCGGGACGGAAATCCTGGCCCCACTGGCTCACGCAGTGAGCCTCGTCAATGGCCACGAGCGGAACGCCGATGCCGCCTTCGGCCGCAGCTTCCTGCGCAAAGGCCAGAAAGCGCGGCTCGAGCAGGCGCTCGGGCGCCACATACATAAGCTGGTAGCGGCCCTCGCGCGCCCGCTTGAGCACGGTATTTTGCTGGGCCGGGGTAAGGCTGGAGTTGAGATAACTGGGACGCGCACCCGCCGCGAGCAGCGCGCGGGTCTGGTCCTCCATAAGCGACAGCAGCGGACTCACCACAAAGGTGATGCCGGGCAGCATGAGCGCGGGCACCTGGTAGCAAATGGACTTGCCGGCGCCCGTGGGCATAACACCCAGCGCATCACGACCGGCAAGGATCGCATCGACCATGCGGTCCTGTCCCGGGCGAAACGAGGTGTAGCCAAAATAGGCGCCGAGCGTGTCGAGCGCCATCTGCTGCATGCTATCGGTCATGGTTTCCTAACGTCCAAGTCATCTGCCGCCGATTATACGCCGCCACGCGGACAGCAGCACACGGCCGCCGCCCAGACTAGTCGTTTAAGAACGCCCCCAACGGCTAAGGAGTGTCCCCAGGTGCCGGCAGAAAAGGAACGTCCCCAAGTGCCGGCCCGGCAACGCCGATGTTTTGGCGCGGACAGACACTATGACCCAATCCGAGGGCACTAAAAAGATAGGAGCCCCCGCTCGTGACCGCGGGTCGGGGCTGCGACAATGATGTCGAAGTGCCATAGGCGCAGCCGCGCCGCAACGAGGTTGGGAGGCTCCCATGCCAAAGCATTCTACCGCGTTCGGGATGGAC